>JAMORJ010000111.1 GCA_027063595.1 Nautiliaceae bacterium
TTTTAAAAATAGAAGCGTATTGGTAATTTATCAAAAAAAAGGTATGGATGCTCTTCCAAAAGATTATATAGCCGTTGAAGATTTGATTAATACGGTAGCCGATAAATTAAGAGATAAGGAATTTGACGTAATTTTGCCAGATGATTTGCCTGGAATGGCAAAAAAAGATGAGTTTAGTGATGATGAAATATTCAAACTTGGCTCAAGAGCAAAGGCGGATGCTATAGTAGTAGCTACGATAAATGCTGGAAAAAGAAAAACCGATGATGGGTATGCGATAATTTATGCAAGAGTAAGTCTTAAAGCATACGATCCTACAAGTAAAAGACTTTTTGCTGTAGTTATAAAAAGAGGAAAAGTTTTAGCTTCCGATTCTCAATTTGGTTTAAATGATGGTGCTGCTAGAGCTGCTGCTAAAGTTGCAAGTAAGGCTACTGATGAGTTGGTTGAAAAAATCGTTACAAGACTTAGCAAAGGCGCAAAACAATGGATAGTGGTAACTTTTAAAAATGCAGATGAAGATACTCAAGATACTATTTTAGATGTTTTTGACGATTTGGGTTATCCTTATAAAGTTGTATATCAAAACGATGATTACATAAAAATAAAACTCTCAAGCGATTTATCCGGAACTCAAATTAGAAGAATCATAAAAAAAGCTTTAAGAGAAGAAAATATTAAACTCAAAACGTTAAAAACTCAAGGGGATGAAATTATTTTTAAAGTGAAGGAGCAAATATGAAAGGAAAAATAGCTTTAGGAATTGGAGCGGTTTTTTTGCTAATAGGATGTGGAACTTCTCCAAGTTTGCCTAAAAAAGGGGTTATAGTAAATGTAGTGGAACTCTCTAAAAATAGACCCGGCTCTTTACAATGTAATGATAAAAACTTTGCGATGTCTTATGTTTACGTTGGACCGGATACGGTAAAAGGAGCCGTTAGTAAGAATGAGAAATGGTTAATAGCAACTTATGCTAAGGCAGCTTTAAAAGAGACAAGCTACATTACTCCAGTAACTATTAAATATGAGCCTGGATATGATGATAAAATGTATCCTATTATGACGATTAATGTAATTAAAAATTCTATCTTTAAAAGAAAAACTGCTAATATGGTAGAAAAATATGGGATATTTACGGCGCAAATAGATATAAAGGTTCCGGGTAGTGGAGTTGTGTGTAATTCAAGTGAACCGGTAACAGTAACGGTTAAATATACAGAGCCAATTTATAAAGAAAATTTTTTGCCTTCTGATGAAGAGATAGAAGAATATTTGGTTAAAACCGCAATTAAAGAAGCAGTATCTAGTTTTGTGCCAACAACAAGAACTATTCTTAGACCTGTAATGTTTTCAGGATCTGAAGTGGTTAAAAAAAGTGCTGAGATGTTAAATGCAGATAATTGTGAAATGGCAAAAGATTTGTTGGAAAATTATGTTAAAACTCATAAAGATGCCAATGCTTATTATAATTTAGGGGTTAGTTATGAATGTTTAGCTAAATCAAAAGATATAACAGAAGTTAAACCTTATTTGAAAAAAGCTCTTAAATATTACACAAAAGCCGTTGAACTTGAACCTTCAAATTATTATTTTAATCAAGCAAGAAAGGAGATAAAAGATGAGTTAAGAGTGTTAAATGTTGTAAAAAGAAAATCAAAGGAAGTAAAAGAAAGAATAAAAAGTTTTAATTAAAGGAGAAAGGATGAAAAAATTTATAGGAAGTTTGGTAGCAGCGGGAATTATGTTTAGTGGGTGTGTTGATAATTTGGTTAATTTAAACCAGCCTACTCAGCAAAAGGTTCAAATGCAAGCTAATACCAATTTACCTAAGTTAAATTTAGCGGTATATGTGGATAATCCTATTTTAAATGTTGAGACGGATTTGGTTTTAGCAGAAGAACTTGCAACTGTTTTAAAGTTTAATAATTTGCTTTTAGATAGAATGCCTGTTTCAACCCAGGATTTATGGCCTGAACTTTTGTATGATTACGATCAAAAACATCCTAATATTCCAAAAGAGGCAATTAGAAAATATGACGATTGTTTATTAAAAGAATTGATTTATGATTATAGTTTTTATAGATATTACGATCCTATCGAACTTAGAAAACAAATTAAAAGCGTAGCTGGGCTTGCTATTTTGGCAAATCCTTCGGCTATAAAAAAGATAGCTATGTTAAAGGTAATTGAAAATTATGGTAAAAAAATCGAACATACTAAAAATGTAATTTCTTATAAACCATTTACTTGTAATTGTCAATATTTTAATCCTAAATTCAAAGATTATCTAAAACCTGTGCCAAAAAGGGTTTGTTTAGAAATTGATAAAAAAATGGCTAATAAATGTGAATTTTTCTCTAAACCTTTAGAAGAAATATTTTATAAGTACGAAGATAGTTTTCTTAATTTAAAAGTGGGAGCAAGTTGCTTTAAGCCGGTAGAGGGTAAAGCTTATCCATCCTTTAGAGTTGCTTTTTATGAGTTGTTGCCAAATAAATATAAGACTATGATTAAAAAAGCTGATGAAGACTTTTTAAATATTTCTGAAAAAATAGCTTCTTTAGAAGCGGAGATTAAGTTAAAAAAGGAAAAAAAACAAGATGTTTCGGCTCTTGAGAAAAAATTAGATTCTTTAAAAAAAGAGGAAGAAAATATAAAGGCAAGAAGAGAAAAATTATTTAGCAAAGCTTTAAAAGAAATAGAAGTAAGTAAAGATAAAGTAAAACTTGCTATGAAATTAAAAAAGATTTCGGATTACATTAATCATTCTTTAGGAAGCGTTGGTATTGGAACTACGGTTTTAACTGTTTCTACTATTTTTGATGTAAAAGAACTTTTAAATCTTGGGGCTAATTCAAAATCGGCTATTATGATGACGGCTGTTGTTTATTTACATGATAATAAGGCAAAAAACGAAAAAGAAGCAATAAAAATGGCGGAAGAGAGGTTAAAACTTTTACTTAAAAGAGCGGCAAGTCTTCCTAAAAACGCGCTTACTATTGCTTATGGTATAGGAGCTCAAAAATCGTTTATTTCTGATTACGCAGATTATATAGATGCGTATGTAAAACTTGCTTCTAAGTTAAAATAATTTTTTTTCTCTTTTTTTTTGATATGTTGATGGCTTTAAGCTAAAATTTATGGATTAAAGGAAAAGGGTGAGAGATATTCAAAGGGAGTTTTTAGATAATCGCAATAAAGAAAAAGATGTTTGGAGAATTTTTAGAGTAATAAGCGATTTTACAGATGCTTTTGATGAACTTGAAGATTTGCCTCTAGCTGTTAGTATTTTTGGGAGTGCTAGAGCAAAAGAAGATGATATTTTTTATCAAAAAGCAGTTGAAATCGGTAAAAAACTTAAAGAAAAAGGTTTTGAAATAATTACAGGAGGTGGTCCTGGGATTATGGAGGCGGCTTGTAAGGGAGCTGGAGGGTGTATAGGGCTTAATATTCTTTTGCCTCATGAACAACATATGAATCCTTACGTTAAGGTGCCGCTTAAATTTAAATATTTTTTTACAAGAAAAGTTACGTTTTTAAAATATAGCGTAGCAACGGTAATGATGCCGGGCGGTTTTGGAACTTTGGATGAGTTAAGCGAAGTTTTAACTCTCGTTCAAACTGGAAGAATGAGCAAAATTCCAATAGTGTTTTTTGGGAAAGATTTTTATGAAACTTTAATAAAATTTTTTGATGTTATGCTAGAGCGTGGATATATTTCTGTTGAAGATAAAAAACTTTTTATATTAACTGATGACGTTGATGAGGCGGTTAATTATATTTATGAGAATATTGACGATGCACTTAAGCAAAAATTAAGAAGATAAACTATCCTTATTTACGAGTTTTTTAAAGTTTTACTCTTCTAAAGTTTTCCTTCTAAAAAGGAAAAAATCCCTTATTTTCATCTTGTAAAATGTTAAAAAATCCAATATAATTTCATTCGCACAAAGCGTGGAGTGCCACGAGATCTTTAAAAAGGAAAGCTATGGAAAAAATTAGAATTAAATTACAAGCGTACGATCATAGAGTGCTTGATAAAGCGGTTAGTATTATTACCGACGCTATTAAAAGAACTGGTGCTGAAGTAAAGGGACCAATTCCTCTACCTACAAAAATTAGAAGATATACAGTTCTTAGATCACCTCACATCAATAAAGATAGTAGAGAACAATTCGAAATTAGAATTCATAGAAGACTTATTGATGTTGTAAATGCGTCACCTGATACGGTGGATCAGCTAATGAAACTTGAATTAGCTCCAGAGGTTGACGTAGAAGTTAGGGCATTAAGTTAAGGAGAATTGAATGGAATTTATAGTTGAAAAAATCGGAATGAGTAGAACGGTAGGAGAGAAAAGTATCCCTGTTACTTTACTTAAAATTGTACCAGCAAAAGTTTGCGAAATTAAAGAAGATGGAAAAGCTATAGTTGCTTATTCTAAAGGGAAAAAACTAAATAAACCTATTGAAGGTATGCAAAAAAAATATGGTTTAAGCAAAGAATTTAATAGATTTGTTGAACTTAAAGTTAAAAATACTGAACCTGGAGATTTAGTACTTGATCCTTTGAAAGAAGCTAAAAAAGTAAAAATTACTTTCAAATCTAAAGGAAGAGGTTTTCAAGGTGTTGTAAAAAGATATGGATTTGCTGGTGGACCGGGAGCTCATGGTTCAAGATTTCATAGAGCACCAGGTTCAATTGGTAACTGTGAATTTCCTGGACGTGTTATGCCTGGTAAAAAAATGCCTGGACATTATGGAAACAAAAACGTAACGGTTAACGCAGAAGTAGTTGAATTTAATCCTGATATGGGTGTACTTGTAATTAAAGGAAGCGTTCCGGGTGCAAATGGAAGTTTTGGAAAAGTAAGGATTGTAAAATGAGCGTAAAAGTTATTAATCAATTACCAGAAGATTTTCAAAATATCAATCCGCACAATCTTTATCTTTACGTAAAAGCGTATCTTGCTAATCAAAGAGCGGGAACGGCTCATACTAAAACAAGAGGCGAAGTAAGCGGTGGTGGTAGAAAACCTTTTAGACAAAAAGGTCTTGGGCGTGCAAGACAAGGTAGTATTAGAGCACCTCATTTCGTAGGTGGTGGAGTTGCGCACGGTCCAAGAAACGAAAGAGATTGGTCTCAAAAAATTAATAAAAAACAAAAAAGAGTTGCTTTAAAATATGCTTTAAACGAAAAAGCTGAAAATTCTAAACTTTATGTAGTTCCTGAAGTAAAAATCGAATCAGGTAAAACTAAAGATGCGGCTAAATGGCTAAAAGAAAACTTTAACGAAAGAGATTATTTAATCGTAGTTGACAATATGGACGATAAAACATATTTAGCGTTTAGAAATATTCCAAACGTATGGGTTATTACACCAGAAGAATTAAACGCATATTATGCAAGCGTATTTAAATCAATTATTTTTGACGAAGCAGCATTTGAGAAAGTTATAAAGGGCTAAGCTATGGCGGATATTACAGATATCAAATCAATCGTTTATACTGAAAAAGCTCTAAATGCAGGAGAGCAAGGTTATTTGGTTGTTCAAACAACACCAAAAGTTACTAAAAATCAATTAAAACAAATTTTTATTGAATATTTTGGTGTAAAACCTTTAAAAGTTAATTCTCTAAGACAAAAAGGGAAAGTTAAAAGATTTAGAGGAATTGAGGGAAAAAGACCAGATTTTAAAAAATTTTATGTGAAGTTACCTGAAGATGCAAAAATTGAAAGCATAAGCGTATAAGGATAGGCAATGGGAATTAAAACGTATAAACCGTATACACCATCAAGAAGATTTATGACAACTCTTGATAATAGTGATATTACAAGTAAACCAACTGTAAAAAAATTACTTATTAAACTTCCAGCAAAAGCTGGAAGAAACAATATGGGAAGAATTACTTCTCGCCATAGAGAAGCTGGGCATAAAAAACTTTATAGAATTATTGATTTTAAAAGAAATAAATTTGGAGTTCCTGGTAAAGTAATGACTATTGAATACGATCCTTATAGAAATTGTAGAATTTGTTTAATTTCTTATGCTGATGGAGATAAAAGATACATTATTCAGCCGGAAGGTTTAAAAGTAGGCGATACTGTAATGGCGGCTGAAGGTGGTCTTGATATTTTACCTGGAAATGCTATGAAACTTAAAAATATTCCTGTAGGTACAGTTGTTCACAATGTTGAAATGAAACCTGGAAAAGGTGGACAAATAGCAAGAGCGGCAGGAAATAGTTGTCAAATTATGGGTAGAGAAGGAAAATATGTAATTTTAAGACTTCCTTCTGGTGAAATGAGAAAAATTTTAGGTGAATGTATGGCAACTATTGGAACTGTTGGTAATGCCGATTATCAAAACATTACTATCGGTAAAGCTGGAAGAAGTAGATGGCTTGGAATTAGACCACAAACTCGTGGTGTTGCTATGAACCCTGTTGATCACCCACACGGTGGGGGTGAAGGTAGAAGTAAAGGTAATCATCCTGTATCACCTTGGGGTATGCCAACTAAAGGTTATAAAACTCGTAAGAAAAAACCATCTGATAAATACATAATTTCAAGAAGAAAGAAATAAGGATAGCACATGGCTAGAAGTTTAAAAAAAGGTCCTTTTGTTGATGACCATTTAATGAAAAAAGTGCTTAAAGCAAAAGAAGAAAAAAATCCAAAACCTATTAAAACTTGGAGCAGAAGAAGTACAATTGTTCCTGAAATGATTGGACTTACTATAAATGTTCATAATGGAAGGGACTTTGTTCCTGTATATATTACTGAAAGACACGTTGGATTTAAACTTGGTGAATTTGCTCCAACAAGAACTTTTAGAGGACATAAAGGTTCTGTACAAAAGAAAATAGGTAAGTAAGGGAAGCTCATGAGTAAGGCAATATTAAGATTCGTAAGACTTTCGCCAACAAAAGCAAGACTTATTGCAAGGGAAATTGTAGGAATGAACGCGGAAGAAGCTCTTGCTAAGCTTGAATTTATGCCAAATAAAGCGGCAAGAGTTATTTCTAAAGTTTTATCAAGTGCAATTGCAAACGGTGGTTATGATGCTAACGAGGTAGTTGTTAAAAAATGCACAGTTGATAGAGGTCCTTATCTTAAAAGATTTAGACCAAGAGCAAGAGGTATGGCAAGTAGAATTTTAAAACCAACAGCTCACATTTATGTAGAAGTTGAAAAGGAAAGCTAATGGGTCAAAAAACAAATCCAATCGGACTAAGACTTGGGATTAATAGAAACTGGAGAAGTAGATGGTTTATTAATTACAATACTATGCCTGAGAATGTTTTAGGCGATTATGAACTTAGAAAATTCCTTAAGAAAAAACTTTATTATGCAGGTATTAGCGACATTATTATCGAAAGAACTGCTAAAAAAGTTAGAATTACTATTTTTGCGGCTAAACCTGGAATTATTATTGGTAAAGGTGGAAGCGAAGTTGAGGCTCTTAAAAAAGAGCTTCAAAAAATGATTGGTGATAAAGAATTAATTCTTAACATTAAAGAAGAGAGAAAACCACAACTTTCTGCTCAACTTGCAGCAGAAAACGTTGCTACTCAAATTGAAAGAAGGGTAGCATTTAGAAGAGCTATGAAAAAAGTTATTCAAAATGCTCTAAAAGCTGGAGCAAAAGGTATTAAAGTTCAAGTTTCTGGAAGATTAAACGGTGCCGAAATGGCAAGAACTGAATGGTATCTTGAAGGAAGAGTTCCGCTTCATACTTTAAGAGCAAAAATAGATTATGGATTTGCAGAAGCTCTTACAACATATGGAATTATCGGGGTTAAAGTATGGATCTTTAAAGGTGAGGTTTTACAAAAAAAAGGTCAACCGCAACAACCTAAAGCGGTAGAAAATAAACCAAAAGCTCCAAGAAGAAGAAAAGGACGCAGAAATGTTAATGCCAAAAAGAACTAAATATAGAAAACAGCAAAAAGGTCGCAATAGAGGTAAGGCTTATAGAGGAAATAGCCTTGCGTTTGGAACATATGGGCTTAAAGCAATTGAACTTGGGAGAATTAACTCAAGACAAATTGAAGCGGGCAGGGTTGCGCTTAGTAGAACAATGAAAAGAACTGGAAAAATTTGGATTAGAGTATTCCCTGATAAGCCTTTAACGGCTAAACCTGTGGGAGTTAGGATGGGTAAAGGTAAAGGAAGCGTTGAAGAGTGGGTTATGAATATAAAACCTGGAAGAATCATTTTTGAGATTACTGGGGTTGATAATGATACGGCTATGAAAGCTCTTAGATTAGCAGCAGCAAAGCTTCCTTTTAAAACAAAAATTGTAACAATGGAGAGTGAAAATGAGCTATACTAAGTTAAATTTCCAAGAATTGCTTCAAAAATCTGAAGCAGAGTTACAAGAACTTTTAAAAAATAAAAAAATGGAGCTTTTTGAAACGAGAATGAAATTAAAAACTATGCAACTTCAAGATACATCTTTAATTTCAAAAATTAGAAGAGACATCGCAAGAATTAAAACTGCGATGAGACAAAAAAGGGGTAACTGATGCCTAAAAAAGCTTATAAATATTTTGTAGAGAACAAAATTCTTGAAAATAAAGACGGAAAAATTAGAAGAGTTATTCAAGGTAAAGTTATTAAAAAAACTGGTGATAAAACTATTAACGTTTTGGTTGAAAGAAAAGTTTTACATCCAAAATATCACAAAATTGTTAAAAAATTTAAAAAATATCTTGTTCATGACGAAAACAACGAAGCTAAAGTTGGCGATATCGTAACGGCAATTGAATATATTCCAATTTCTAAAAGAAAAACTTTCGTTCTTAAAGAAATTGTTGAAAGAGGAGAATAAGAATGATTCAACCATTTACAAGATTAAAAGTTGCTGATAACAGTGGTGCAAAAGAAATTATGTGTATTAAAGTGTTGGGAGGGTCTAAAAGAAGATATGCAAGAGTAGGAGACATTATCGTTGCTTCTGTAAAAAAAGCCCTCCCTAATGGAAAAGTTAAAAAAGGTCAAGTTGTTAAGGCTGTTGTTGTTAGAACTAAAAAAGAAATTCAAAGAGAAAACGGCTCTTTAATTAGATTTGACGATAACGCAGCAGTAATAATCGATTCTAAAAAAGAGCCGGTAGGTACTCGTATTTTTGGACCTATTGCAAGGGAAGTAAGATATGAAGGGTTCCAAAAAATTACATCATTAGCTCCGGAGGTGTTATAATGGCGGCAAGAAAGAACCTCCCTCCTAAATTTAAAATTAAAAAGGGAGATACCGTAAAAGTTATTACTGGTGATGATAAAGGAAAAGTTGGAGAAGTGTTAAAAGTTATTCCTAAAGAAGCTAAAGTAATAGTAAAAGGTGTGAATGTTGTTAAAAAGGCTGTTAAGCCAACTGAAGCTAACCCAAAAGGTGGGTTTGAGTATATCGAAAAACCTATTCACATCTCAAACGTAAAAAAAGTAGAAGGTTAAGGCTATGTTTGAGGTAAAAGAAAGATACTATAACGAAGTTAGACCAAAACTTGTTGAAGAATTTAATATCAAAAACCCTATGCTTATTCCAAATATTGAAAAAATTGTAGTAAGTGCAGGTGTTGGTGAAGGTAGTAGAGATAAAAAACTTATTCAAAACGTTGCTGATACTTTAACTATTATTACTGGGCAAAAAGCTGTAATTACTCCTGCTAGAAAGTCAGTAGCAGGATTTAAAATTAGAGAAGGTATGCCTGTTGGAGTAAAAGTTACTCTTAGAGGCGATATGATGTGGAATTTTCTTCAAAAATTAATTTCAATTGCTCTTCCAAGAGTAAGAGATTTTAAAGGTGTAAATAGAAACGGATTTGATGGAAGAGGTAACTTTAACTTTGGTCTTAGCGAACAACTTGTTTTTACTGAAGTAGATTACGATAATATTATTAAAGTTCATGGAATGAATATTAACATTTCAACTACAACCGAAGACGATAAACAAGCAGAAAGAATGCTTGAATTAATCGGATTCCCATTTACAAAAGGAAAGTAATATGGCAAGAAAAGCGTTAATTATAAAAGCTAAAAGAAAACCAAAATTTAAAGTAAGAGCATATACAAGATGCTCTATTTGTGGTAGAGCTCATTCTGTTTATAGAGATTTTGGTATTTGTAGAATTTGCCTAAGAAAAATGGCAAATGAGGGATTACTCCCTGGCGTAAAAAAAGCAAGTTGGTAAGGACTGAGCTATGATGAACGATATTATTGCTGATGGATTAACAAGAATTAGAAATGCCTCAATGAGAGGCTTGGAAGTTACACAACTTCTTCATTCAAAACTTATGGAAGATGTATTAAAAGTTTTTGAAAAAAAAGGTTACATTGAATCTTTTAAAGTTATTGAAGATGGAAATAAAAAATTTATCAATGTAACTTTAAAATACGATGAAGATGGTAATCCAGTAATTAACGAAGTTACAAGAATCTCTAAACCTGGAAGAAGGGTTTATAAGGGATATAAAGAACTTAAAAATTACAAAAATGGATTTGGAACTTTGGTTGTTTCTACAAACAAAGGTGTTTTACCAAACGATGAAGCATACCGCCAAAAAGTTGGTGGTGAAGTAATTTGTAGTATTTGGTAAGGAGAATAAATGAGCAGAATCGGTAAACAACCCGTAAAGTTAGCGGATGGCCTTACCGCTAAACTTGAAGGGAATAAATTAATTATTTGTAAAGGCCAAAAGTGTCATGAAATTGATACAAGAGGTGTAGTTAAAGTAAATATTGAAGGCGATACTTTAACTTTTGAACCAATCGAAGATACTAAGTTTGCTAAAGCTATGTGGGGTACTGTTAGAGCTTTAGCAAATAATGCAGTAATTGGTTTAACTAAAGGTTTTGAAAAGAAACTTGAAATAAATGGGGTTGGTTATAGAGCAAATATTCAAGGAAATACTTTAGTTCTTAATCTTGGTTATTCTCATCCAATTGAATATCCTATTCCTCAAGATATTCAAATTACGGTTGAAAAAAATATCATTACCGTAAAAGGCGATGATAAACAAAAAGTTGGTCAAGTAGCAGCTGAAATCAGAGCGTTTAGAAAACCTGAACCTTATAAAGGTAAAGGTATTAAATATGTTGATGAACATATTATTAGAAAAGCTGGTAAAACAGCTAAGAAATAAGGGTGAGAGATGAGAAGAAGTAAAGAATTGGCAAAAAGAGATTTAAGAAGACTTAAAAGAAAAAGAAGAATTAGAGGAAGAATTAGCGGTACTGCTGAAATGCCAAGAGTTACTATTTATAAGTCAAATAGATATTTAATTGTTCAAGCGATTGACGATACAAAAGGTCATACTTTAGTTTATTTAAATACAGGGCATATTGAAGATAAAATTCCTTCAAATATTGAAGGAGCTAAAAAAGCTGGCGTTATGTTTGCCGAAAAATTAAAAGCGGCAAACATTGAAAAAATAGCTTTTGATAGAAACGGATATAAATATCACGGTGTAGTTAAAGCTTTTGCGGATACTCTAAGAGAAAATGGCATAAAACTATAAAGGAAGCAAATGGCTAATAAAAAACAAAAAGTAGTAAGAGATTACAATAGAGAAGAGTTTGAAGAAGTAGTTGTTAACATTGGTAGAATTACTAAGGTTGTTAAAGGTGGTAGAAGATTTAGATTTAACGCCTTAGTAGTTGTTGGAAACAAAAAAGGAATTGTTGGAGTTGGAACTGGTAAAGCAAAAGAAGTTCCTGATGCGATTAAAAAAGCAATTGATGATGCGTTTAAAAATCTTGTAAAAATTGAAGGTATTCATGGAAATACAATTAACCATGATGTTCAAGCAAAATATAACGCAAGTAAAATTTTATTAAAGCCAGCAAGTGAGGGTACGGGGCTTATTGCTGGTGGTGCCGTAAGACCTGTGCTTGAGCTTGTAGGTATTAAAGATATTCTTTCAAAATCACTTGGAAGCAATAATCCACATAACCTTGTTAGAGCGACAATTAAAGCTCTACAAATGATTAAATCTAAAAAGGCGTAAAAATGGCACTTAACAATCTTAAACCGGCAGCTGGTTCGACTCATAAAACTAAGAGAGTAGGAAGAGGTCCAGCAAGTGGATATGGAAAAACTGCTGGACGTGGTCAAAAAGGTCAAAAAGCAAGAAGTGGATATAAACAAAAAAGAGGTTTTGAAGGTGGACAAACTCCACTTCAAAGAAGACTTCCAAAAGTTGGATTTAGAAGTAAAGTAGAAAAACCTCAAGCAATTAATGTAGATAGATTTACTCAAATTCTTGAACTTGATGAAATTACAATGGAGAGTTTAGGAAAAATTGTAAAAATTAAAGCTAAAGCAGTTAAGCTTATTGGTACTAAAGCAAAAGAACTTAAAGATAAAATTAAAGACGCTAACATAACAACTTCTGGAAAGTAAGGGTATGAATTCTGTAGCTAAAAAAATTCTAATTACCCTTGGCTTTCTTCTTATTTACAGAGTTTTAGCTTATGTTCCGGTTCCAGGGGTTAATTTAGAAGTAATTAAAGATTTTTTTGCCGGTCATCAAAATGATGCGTTGGGACTTCTTAATATGTTTAGCGGTAATGCTGTAAAAAGAATGAGCATTATTGCTCTTGGAGTTATGCCTTATATTACTGCTTCTATTATTATGGAATTACTTGCTGCAACTTTTCCAGCACTTGGCGAGCTTAAGAAAGATTCTCAAGGTTTTCAAAAATATATGAAAATTATTAAATACGCAACTGTAGCTATTGCATTTATTCAAGCAATTGGTATTGCAATTGGGCTTACTAATATGACTGGTAGAATGGGTGAGCCTGCGGTAATGATTGATAAAACTACTTTTGTATTTCTTACTGCTTTTACGATGCTTGGCGGAACGATGCTTCTTGTTTGGATTGGAGAGCAAATAAGTGAAAGAGGTATAGGAAATGGAATTAGTTTAATTATTTTTGCTGGAATTGTAAGTTCAATTCCAAGTGCTATCGTTGGAACTTTAAATCTTGTAGACGTTGGAGAGCTTAGCGTAATTGGATTGATTTTTATTATCTTTATAGTAATTGCAACTGTTTCTTTTATTATTTATGTGGAACTAGCGGAAAGAAGAATACCTGTAAGTTATCAGAAAAAAGTTTTGATGCAAAATAGATTTAAAAGAATAATGAATTATATTCCAATTAAACTTAATTTAAGCGGCGTTATTCCTCCTATTTTTGCAAGTGCCATTTTAATGTTTCCATTAACAGTTCTTAGCGGTGTTAACAATCCAATTTTGGTAGCAATTAGAGACGCTTTAAATCCAAATGGCTATTTATTTCATATAATCGAGTTTTTCTTAGTTATTTTCTTTGCTTATTTTTATGCAAGTATAGTATTTAATGCAAAAGAAATTGCGGAAAATCTTAAGAAGCAAGGCGGATTTATTCCGGGAATTAGACCTGGGGAAGCTACTGCTAAATTTTTAAACGAAGTTGCAAGTAAACTTACTTTTTGGGGAGCTTTATATCTTGGAATAATTACTGTTCTTCCTTGGCTTTTAGTAAAGCTCATTGGGATAAATTTTTATTTTGGTGGAACGGCTGTGCTTATTGTTGTTCAAGTTGCTATTGATACTATGAGAAAAATTCAAGCAGAACTTCAAATGCAAAAATACGAAACACTTTCAGTTACGGGGCTTTAAGCCCTATTTTGTAAGGAGATATCTTGGCAATTCCAATTAGAAAACCTAAAGAAATAGAAGAAATTAAAAAATCGGCAAAATTGGTTGCTAAAACTTTAAAAATGTTAAGAGAAAATACTCGTCCTGGTATTACTCCGCTTGAACTTGACAAAATGGCAGAGGATTTTATAAGAAGCCATGGAGGAAGGCCTGCTTTTAAAGGTTTATATGATTTTCCAAATGCTTTATGCGTTAGCGTAAATGGATGCGTAATTCATGGGATACCAAGTAATGAGCCTTTAAAAGAAGGCGATGTAGTAGGGTATGATATTGGGGTTGAAATGAATGGTTGGTATGGAGATGCGGCAATTACGGTGGGTGTTGGAGAGATTGATCCTAAATATGAAAAAATGATAGAAGTTGCAAGGAATGCTTTATATGAGGTTATTCCTAAAATAAAACCTGGCATGAGATATAAGCAAATTTCGGCTATGCTTGAAGAATATATTACTTCTCATGGGTATGTTCCCCTAAAAGGGTATAGCGGTCATGGAATTGGGAGAAAACCTCATGAAGAACCTCAAATTTTAAATTACGTAGAAGGTAAACCAAATCAAGGTGATAAAGTAAAAAATGGGCATGTATTTTGTATTGAGCCTATGATTTGTCAAAAATGTGGAGATCCTATAGTAGCTGATAATGGTTGGGATGTTTATTGCTCGGATATGGAAGTTGGGGTTCATTATGAACATCAAGTAGCGATAGTTGATAATAAAGCAATAATTTTAACGGAGGAAGAGTAATGGCAAAAGACGTATTAGAACTTGATGGAGTGGTAACAGAAGCACTTCCAAATGCAACTTTTAAAGTAAAGCTTGATGGAATTGATAAAGAGGTGTTGTGTCATATTAGCGGAAAAATTAGAATGAATTATATTAAAATAGTTCCTGGAGATAAGGTAAAAGTAGAGATTAATCCTTATAGTTTGGATAAAGGGAGAATTACTTATCGTTATAAATAGTTAATCAGTAATGTCCTCCCATCTAAGTCTATCTCCTTTTTTTAAATCTTTACAAGCTTTTTTCCCAAGAATTTGAGGCAAATATTTTGGATGGAGTCCAAATCCTGGTCTAATTGAGCGTATGTTTTCTCTTGTAAATTTTTCTCCTTTTTTTATTTCTTTTACTACATACAAACTTCTGCTAAATTCTCTTCCTTTTGTTGGAGTAAGTTGAATTTCTCCTAACATTTCTTCGGTTTCTCTAACGGCTTTTACCATTTCTTTAAATTCGTTTGGCGTTAAACTAAATTCTTTATCTGGGCTATTTAAGTTTTTGTCTAAAATAAAATGTTTTTCAATTATTCTTGCTCCAAGAGCTACGGCGGCAATTGGTGCGCTAATTCCAAGAGTGTGGTCTGAAAAACCAACTTCTACTTTAAAGGTTTCTTTTAGCCAAGGAATTGTTTTTAAATTTACTTCCTTTCTTGGAGCTGGATAGGCTGATGTGCATTTTAATAGGGCAACTTGGGTGTATTTTTTTACAATTTCAACAACTTCTTGAATTTCATTAATTTTTGCAATTCCTGTAGAAATGATAAGCGGTTTTTTTGTTTTTGCTGCGTATTTGATAAGTTCGTAATCGGTTATTTCAAAAGATGCTATTTTGTATGCCGGAGGATTGAATTGTTCTAAAAAATCTATTGCTTCTTTGCTAAAAGGAGAGCTAAAAATTTCTAAGTTCAAGCTTTTTGCGTAATTAAAAAGTTCTTCGTGCCATTCAAGAGGAGTCATTGCCCATTTGTATAATTCAAAAAGGTTTTTACCATTCCATAATCCACCTTTTATGATAAAATCTTCTTTTTTGGAATCTATCGTCATCCATTCAGGAGTATATGTTTGAAGTTTAATAGCATCGGCTCCTGCTTCTTTTGCCGCATAAATTGTATCTTTTGCAATTTGTAGGCTATTTGCGTGATTAGCCGACAATTCTGCTATTATCAAAACTTTTTTATTCGTATCTATTTTTCCAATCTTCATATTTAAGCTCCATTTTTATTAAATTATCGTTTTTGGCGATTTTTGTAAATCCAAATTGTTTATATAAGTTAATTGCTTTTTTGTTTTCTTCAAAAACTTCTAAGATAATTTTTTTTACTTTTAGTGTTTTAAATGCGTATTTTAAAGCTTCGTTTAAAAGAATCTTTCCAACTTTTTGTTTTTTTGGATTTTTATGAATTCCAAGTATTGCTATTTGTTTTTTTAAATGAAAATTTACTACTCCTAAGTCGCTAACTTTTAAATAAATTTTATCATTTTTTTCTTTTAAAGATTCAATGAATTGAAGATGCTCCTTTAAGGAAATTTCTTTTTTGTTGAAAAGATATTTTCTAATTTCTGGATGGTTTCTCCATTTTAA
Organism: Nautiliaceae bacterium; assembly: GCA_027063595.1. GTDB lineage: Bacteria > Campylobacterota > Campylobacteria > Campylobacterales > Nautiliaceae > Caminibacter. The sequence continues at coordinate 16,067 of JAMORJ010000111.1, forward strand.
AACTTCTTCTTTTTCCTTAAGGGATAAATCTTGGAATTTTTTTAATTTCTCGCTCACTTAAAACCTTTATGTTTTTGGATTTTAACTCATTAGCTATATATCGTTGATTATCGGCTATTTGTATGGCTATAAAAGGCATTTTGATTTTTAAAGCCTCAAGAGCTATTTGGCTTGAAGTTATAATGCCAAATTTTGCTTTTGCCATTGCTTTTGCGATATCTTCGTTTATGTGTAAATGACACCATCTATTTAAAAAACAGAATTTTTTAAGTTTTTGTAGGTTTTTGTTTTCGGTTGTTGTATAAAAATGAACTTCTTTTTTTAAAGGCTTTAATGTTTTTAATACTTTAAGTCCGATTCCTTTAGCGTCGGTTGCTCCAAAACTTATGAAAATAGCTTTTTTTTTGAATTTTTTTAATTTGATGTCTTTAAATTTTTTATCTACCAAATCTATTTTTATAGCTTTTTGAGAATATTTATTTAGTTTGGCAAAAGGAGAGGGGTGTATGATTAAATCACAAAAATGTTGTTGGTAAGTATCATCAAAACAAATTAGTTTGATATTAGGAAAAAATGTTTTAAATCTTTTTTCGTCTTTGTATGTAAAATTGTAGCTATCTATAATTACTTCTTTTGGTTTTAGCGTTTTTACTTTATCGAAA
>JAMORJ010000112.1 GCA_027063595.1 Nautiliaceae bacterium
AAATTCAAATGGATGTGTTTTGTATTTTTTGCAATGTTCACTTAAAAAATGATGATATTTTTTATAGATAGTAGTTATTTTTTTTGCCATTGGGGAATCTAAAAAGACTTTAGCTTTTTTAGGAAGTGTTCCTTCTTCGTTCATTTCTTTAAGAAGGCATAAAAGTTGTTGAGCTCTTTCGACAACAAAAGTTGGAATTATTACGTTTCCTCCGCTAAGAAGAGTTTCTAAAACTACTTTTTTAAACTCTTTTTTACTTTCTTCCCAATTTTTATGTAATCTATCTCCATATGTCGATTCAATAAATAACGCATCGGCAAAGCTTGGATTTGAAGGAGGAGGTAAAATATCGTTGTTTTTGTTTCCTAAATCTCCGCTAAATACTATTTTTTTATTTTTGGTTTCAATTTCTATAAAAGCGCTTCCTAAAATATGACCAGCATTTTTAAAGGTGATTGTTATATTGTTGCTAATTTTTGTAGGTTTATTATAAGTCATTTTTATTTTTTTCATTTTTTTAAATATTTTTTTTACTTCTTGTTGGGTATAAAGAGGAGGTCGTACGAATTTTTCTTTGCCTCTTCTTTGAGCTTTTTTATAGCGAGTTTTATAATCTTCTTCCTGAAGTTTTGCGCTATCAAGCAGAATAATTTTTAATAAATCAAAAGTAGCTTTAGTGGCGTATACTTTTCCATTAAATCCATATTTGTAAAGTAGAGGTATTCTTCCGATATGATCAAGATGTGCGTGAGTAATAATTAAGGCATTTATTTCTTTTGGATTAAATCCAAGAGGGTCATAATTTTTATATTCGTTAATTCCTTGAAACATTCCTGCATCAATTAAAATTTTTTCATTTTCTACATTAAGTAAATGCATACTTCCAGTTACTACTTTTGCTCCTCCAAAACTTTGTACGTAAATTTTCATTTTTTCTCCATTTCGGCGATGTCTTTTATTATTTTTAAAACGCTATCTGGGTTTAAACTCATACTTTCAATTCCAATTTTTACTAAAAATTCTGCAAACTCAGGATAGTCACTTGGAGCTTGACCACAAAGACCGCTGTATTTGTTATTTCTTTTTGCTCCTTCAACGGCCATTTTTACCATTTTAAGTACCGCTTCGTCTCTTTCATCATAATCAAACGCTACCGTTTCACTATCTCTATCAACTCCTAAAGTTAATTGAGTTAAATCGTTTGTTCCAATGCTTATTCCATCATAAATTTTTAAAAATTCGTCAATCAAAATGACATTACTTGGTATTTCGCACATCATATAAACTTTTACATCTTCAAGTCCGTTTTCAATAAGAGCTTTTTTTACTCTTTTTGCTTCGTCTATTCTTCTACAAAAAGGTATCATTAAAACTATATTATCAAATCCCATTTCTTTAATCGCTCTTTTTAAGGCTTTACATTCAAGCTCAAATCCTTCTTTATAATTTGGATGAGTATATCTTGCCGCTCCTCTAAATCCAATCATTGGGTTTTCTTCTCTAGGTTCGAAATATCTCCCACCAAGTAAGTTTGCGTATTCGTTGGATTTAAAATCGCTCATCCTTACAATGCATTTTTTTGGATATACAGAGCTTGCGATAGTAGCGATTCCTTCGCTTAATGTTTTTATAAAGAATTCTTCTGGGTCTCCATCAAAAGGAAAAGCAAGTTCGTCAATTAATGCTTTTTCACTTTCGCTTAAAACTTCCGGATGTTTTATTGCCATTGGATGTGCTTTTATGTAGTTATTAATAATAAATTCCATTCTAGCAAGTCCAATGCCATCGACCGGTAATTTTGCTAAAGAAAACGCAAGTTCAGGATTTCCGAGATTCATCATAATTTTGGTTTTAGGACGAGGCAGTTTTGAAATGTCTATTTGTTCAACTTCGTATTTTAAAATACCTTCATATACTTTCCCAATTTCTCCTTCGGCGCAACTAACTGTTACTTCTTGATTTTCTTTTAAAATTTTAGTTGCGTTCTTTGCTCCAACGACGGCTGGTTTTCCAAGCTCTCTGCTTACGATTGCTGCATGACAAGTTCTACCTCCGGTTTCTGTAATAATAGCACTTGCTTTTTTCATAACAGGTTCCCAATCTGGACTTGTCGTAGGGGCTACAAGGATATCTCCTTCGTTAAATTTATCAGCTTCTGCCATACTAAACATTATTTTGACTTTACCTGCTCCAATTTTTTCTCCAACCGCATTTCCTGTTAAAAGTATCTTTCCTTTTTGAAGCAATCTATAAATTTCAAATTCTGTTGCTTTTTCTTGCGAATGAATTGTTTCTGGGCGAGCTTGTACTATATAAAGTTTGCCATCAACTCCATCTTTTGCCCATTCTATATCCATTGGAGTGTATTTATTTCTGATTTTTGAATAGTATTCTTCTATTTTTATTGCCCAATCGGTAAGTTTTAAAACTTCGTTATCAGTAATTGAGAATTTCATTCTTTTTTCGATAGGAGTTTTTACGTTTTTTGTAAATTGTTCGGCTAAATTTGTTTTTTCAAGTTTTTTACTAAAAATCATCATTTTTTCTTTAGTTCCTAATTTTCTTTTTAAAACGGCTTTAAATCCTTTTTTAAATGTAGGCTTATGAACGTAAAAACTATCTGGTTCAATCGTTCCTTGGACTATATTTTCTCCAAGTCCCCAAGCGGAATTGATAAATACTACATCTTTAAATCCGCTTTCAGTATCGATGCTAAACATAACACCGCTACTTGCTAAATCGCTTCTTACCATTTTCATTACTACTACAGATAAATAAACTTTTAGGGGATCAAAACCATGAGTATATTTGTAATTAATGCTTCTATCGGTAAAATTGCTTGCTAAACATTCTTTGTAAGCGCGAAGAAGATTCTCTTCTCCTTTTATATTTAAATATGTTTCGTTTTGTCCGGCAAATGATGCTGTTGGTAAATCTTCTGCTGTAGCGGAACTTCTAACGGCTAAAGATAAGTCTTTGTATTCATTTTTTAATTCTTCATATCCTTTTAAAATTTCTTCTTTTAAATCTTGTGGGATTGTTGCGTTTTTTATAAGTTCTCTTGCTTTGTGTCCTACTTTTTTAAGTTCTTCTATATTATTTGGGTTAAAGTTACTAAAAAGCTTTGTTAAAGGTTCTAATAAATTATTGTATTCAAGATAATATTTATAAGCGGAAGCCGTTATGGCAAATCCATTTGGAATGTTTATTCCAAGAGGCGTTAAATTGTTATACATTTCTCCTAAACTTGCGTTTTTTCCTCCAACTTCGTTAATATCGTTTATACCAATTTCTTTAAACCATTTTATATATTTCATTTTTTCTCCTTATAATGCGAAATATGCGTAAAATAAAGTTAAAATTCCCAAGATTATTAGGATAATTGTTGATTCTTTACAAAGTTTATTGCTAAAAATGTAAGCATAAAATGCTTTTAAAAAGTTATTTGAAGCAACTGAAATTAATATTATTTTTGCGGCAAAAGAAGCATTTATATTATTTGAGATAATTGACAAAATAAAAGGATCAATATCAGTAAAGCCTATGATGAAACTTAACCATTCAAGTCCTATATTTCCAAAATTGGCTTTTACAAATTTTGTTATTGCCATCATTATTATAAATAAAGCGGCAAAGATAAAAGCGGTTTTTAATTCAAGCGGGTTTATGTCTAAATATTCGATTTTTTGTTTTTTTTGGTCTTTTATGAAAAATAAGGAGATAGTTAAAGAAATAATAAAAAATAAAATTGTTGGCAATGTTAATTTTTGGGCTACCGATGTATTGAAAATATAAGAAATAACTAATATCCTTATATACATAACACCTGTTGCTACGATAATTCCAGCTGTGATTGAAGGAATACAATTTGTTCTTGCTTTGCTTGCTAAAACAACGGTAGTTGCAGTTGAAGAATAAGTTCCTCCTGCTATGCCTGTTAGGAAAAATCCTTTATCGGCAAAAATGTATTTTTGAAGGATATACCCTAAATAACTAATTAGCGATACAATTACAACTATAAACCAAATTTTAAATGGACTAATTTCTATGTATGGAAGTTTCGTTTTTGGCAGAATTGGTAGAATTACTACGCTTAAAAGTATCATTTTACCGAAAGTTTCAAGCTCTTTTAAATCAATTTTTTTGGAAAAAAGATAAAAAGTTTGTTTTTTGTTAAGTATAAAAATTATTACTACAAATATGCTTGCACTTAGCCATATAGGATATTTTGAAATTATAGCTCCTATGGAATAAGTAATAAGCAAAACAAGCAGAAGCAAAATGGAATGATTATTTTGGTTGATTTTGTCAATGTAGTGAATTGCATATAATACGCTTATAATTATAAGCCCGGTTATAAAAGAAAAAGTAGATATTTTAAATAAAACAAATCCGAGAATACCGCTTAAAGTAAATGTTCTAACGCTTCCAAAATTTTCTTTTTTATGAAAACTTTCGCGATAAACTCTTACTTCAAGTCCTATTAGAAAAGCAAAAACAAAAGTTAAAAGAAAATCTATTAAATTTTTATCCATCATTTTTTCCTTAATTATAACTCTTTTATTTTTAAAGTTTGCTTAAATGTGATATAATTTTTGAAAAAGGGCGTTGATGAAATTTATTAAAAATTATAAAAGTATTACGAAAGAAGAGCTTTTAAATAAATTGAAAGAAGAGAGATTATCTGGTGAAGTTGGATATTACGATTTGCCAGAAAATTCGCAAGTATTAATAAATGACGCTAAAAAAATTAATGCCAATCAAATAGTAGTAATTGGAATTGGCGGAAGTAATCTTGGAACAATGGCTATTGATTCTCTTCTTAGACATACAGGAAAGTATAAAGAAATAATTTATCTTGAAAATACCGATCCTATAGATTTGAATGAGAAATTTCAAAAAATCAATAAAGATGCTTTGTTTATAGTAGTTTCAAAATCTGGAAATACTGTAGAGACTTTAACAATTTTTAAAACCGTAATGGCTACTTTTAAACCGAGTTTTAATCAAATTATTGCAATTACCGATAAAGATTCAAGTTTGGATAAGTGGGCTAGAAAAAATGGTGTAAAAACTTTTTATATTCCCAAAAATGTTGGAGGAAGATTTTCTGTATTAAGTGCGGTTGGAATTGTACCCTTAACCATTGCTGGATATGATACGAAAGTTTTGCTTAATGGAGCAAAGGAATTTAGAGATTCTCTTTTTGAGGGTAATGAAAATCATTTACTTGAAAAAGCTATTTTTTTTTACGAAAACTCAAATAGATATAATATAAACGTTCTTTTTGCTTATAGCGAATATTTAAGAAATTTTGTTAGATGGTATGTACAGCTTTGGGGGGAGAGTCTTGGTAAAGATTCTAAAGGTTTAACTCCAATTGGGCTTATAGGTCCTGTAGATCAGCATTCTTTTTTACAATTAATAATGGATGGTCCAAAAGATAAAACCGTTACTTTTTTAAAAGTAGAGGATTTTATTAGTGATTTAAAAATTTCTAATATAAAGCTTGAGTATTTGGATAAAGCGGATTGTTTTGAGGGAATGAGTTTTAATGAACTTATAAATGCTCAGTGCGATGCTACTTATGAAGCTGTAAAAAGTAAAGATATACCCGTGGATAAAATTGTATTAAGTAGGCTTGATGAGGAAAACATAGGAAAGCTTATTATGTATTATGAAATTTTAACCAGTGCCATGGGAATACTTTTTTCTATTAATGCTTATAATCAACCGGCGGTTGAAATCGGAAAAAAAATTTTATTTAGGTCGGTCAAATGCGAATAGGTATAGTTTGTAGTGGAGGTGATGCTCCTGGAATGAATGCGGCTATTAAAAAGTTTGTGGAAATTTCTTATCAGTTAGGATATGAGCCTTATTTTATTTATGATGGTTATGAAGGAATGATTGATGGGCATATAAAAAAAGCAAATTACTCTGACATCAGCGGTATTATTCATCGAGGAGGAACGATTATTAGAAGTAGTAGAAGTAAGCGATTTTTTGAATATAAGTATAGAAAACAAGCATATGAAAACTTAAAGAAGGAAAAAATAGAACATATTATAGTTCTTGGAGGAGATGGAAGTTTTAGAGGACTTGATGTTTTATCAAAAGAGTTTGATTTAAGTTTTATTGGAATTCCTTCAACTATTGATAATGATATACCATTTAGCGATTATTCAATAGGAGTTGATACAGCTTTAAATGTTATAAGAGATTGTATTGATAATATTAGGGATACGGCAAGTTCTTTTAAAAGAGCGTTTGTAATAGAAACTATGGGAAGAGAATGTGGGTATTTAGCTGCTGTTAGTGCTATAGCAAATGGTGCTGAGATATGTATGATACCAGAAATTAATTTTGATTGGGAGAAAGTTAAAAAAAGGCTTATTAAAGAATTTGAAAACGGCAGAAATTATTTAATAGCCGTTGTGGCTGAAGGATGTAAAAGTACTTGGAAAATGGCAAAATGGATAGAAGAGAATTTTAATATTGAAACTCGAATTAGCGTTCTTGGGCATATTCAAAGAGGAGGGAAACCAACGGTTAGAGAGAGACTTATAGCAGGAGAGTTTGTTTGTGTTGCTTTAAATAATTTAGATGAGAAAAATAAAGTTGTGGTGAAGCAAGGAGATAAATACTCTTTTGTAGATATTCAAACTTTAGTTTCTTCGTCTTATAAATTGGATAAAAAAATAATTGAAATGTTAAATTTTCTTGATTAGAGTAAAAATGTTATGTTAAGTTTTTGTTTGTGAACATATACAATTCAATTTCTTTTAATTTCAATAGCATTTAAGAATGCGTTAAAAGTATTTACATTTTTGTTACACATAATTATTTTTGTATAATTTCACAAAAAAGGAAAAAAATGGCAAAAAGAGCTCTTCTTAGTGTATCCGACAAAACAGGAATTGTTGATTTTGCAAAAAATTTAGTAGATCTTGGTTTTGAAATAATTTCAACAGGGGGGACTAAAAGAGTTTTGGAAGAAAATGGGATTAAAGCCATTGACATTAGCGAAATTACTAAATTTCCTGAGTGTTTTGGAGGAAGGGTAAAAACTCTTAATCCTTATGTTCATGGGGGGATTTTATATAGAAGCGGAATAGATGATGAAGAAGCCAAAAAATTGGGAATTGAAAGAATAGATTTAGTTGCTGTAAATTTATATCCGTTTAAAGAGACTATTGAAAGAACTGACGATTTTGATGAAATCATTGAAAATATTGATATTGGTGGACCTACAATGGTTAGAAGTGCGGCTAAAAATTTTAAAGATGTAATAATTGTAACTGATCCAAACGATTATGATATGATAATTGACGCTATAAAAAACAAAAAAGATACTTATGAATTTAGAAGAGATTTAATGATAAAAGCATACGAGCATACCGCTTCTTACGACTCGATGATTGCAAATTATATGAATGAAAGATTTAAAGGTGGATTTGGAGATAAAAGATTTATTGTTGGGAAAAAGGTATTTAATACAAGATATGGCGAGAATCCTCATCAAAGAGGAGCTTTGTATGAATTTGAAGATTTTTGGAACGAACTTAATACGATAAAAGGAGAAGCAAGTTTTAACAATCTTACCGATATAAATGCAGCTACTAAAATTGCCGTTGCTTTAGGAGAAGGCAGTGTCGTAATTGTAAAACATGGCAATCCTTGCGGAGCCGCTAAAAAAGATAATTTAGTAGAAAGTTATAAAAAAGCTTTAGAGTGTGATCCTATTAGTGCTTATGGAGGAGTTGTGGCTGTTAATGGAGTTGTTACTAAAGAATTGGCTGAGGAAATTAATAAAATTTTTGTAGAAGTTTTAATAGCGGGTACTATTACTGAAGAAGCTGTTAAAGTTTTTGAAAATAAAAAAAGAATAAAATTATTTGATTTAAAAAAAGCACGTCTTGAAATTAGTGGTGATGTTTGGGATTTTAAACATATTGAAGGAGGATTTGTATTTCAAGATGCTGATATTGTAAAAGACGAAGAAGTATTAAACGCAAAATGTGTAACTAAAAAATGTATTGAGGATAAATCCGATTTAATTATGGCTTGGAAAATAGCAGCTCTTACGAAATCAAATTGCGTTGCTTTTGTGAAAGATTCTCAACTTGTTGCAATTGGAATGGGAATGACAAGTAGGGTAGACGCTACAAGATGTGCAGTAGAAAAAGCAAAGAGTCTTGGACTTGATATAAAAGGAAGTAGTTTGGCAAGCGAGGCGTTTTTCCCATTTAGAGATAGTGTAGATTATGCTTCAGAAGTTGGAGTAAAAGCTATAGTTCAGCCTGGAGGTAGTATAAGAGATAACGAAGTAATTGAAGCTGCTAACGAGCATGGAATAGCAATGTATTTTACAGGTATTAGACATTTTCTTCATTGAGGAAAATAATGTTAACTCCAATAATTGAGCATCAAAAAAAACTTAAAGAGATTTATAAAAAAATGGATTTTTTAAGAGAGAATTTTGATTTGGCAAATGCCGATGCTTTTTATGAAGAGTTTTTAGATTTGGCAAAAGAAATGAAAGAGGAGTTAACTTATCATTTTAATTTACAAAAATATTCTTATGGAGAAAACGAAAAAGCAAAAAAATTTGTATTAGAGAATATGTTGGTTAAGGATATTTTAAATAGAATGCTTGAATTTATAATTGTTAAAAGTTCGGAAAAAAGCATGGATGCTTTTAGTAAATTTGATGATTTTGAAGAAATTTTTAAAGCGTATTTGAAAAAAGAAAAAGGACTTTTTATTCAAGAATTAAAAAGCGTTTTAAATAAAGAAGAAATTGAGGAGTGCGAAAAAAGACTATTATCTTTGATTTAGAGTAAAAATATTATGTTAATCTTTTACGTCTATCATTATCAAGTTTAATTTCTTCTTTTTCCTAGCTGTTTTGTTTGTTGAAATTAGCTAAGTTTTGATACAATAAAAACAAAAAGTTTGGGAAATGTTTGAAGTTAAAAAAATTGAAGATTTGAAAAAAGTAGTTGAGTGTATTAAAAATAGAGGAAAAAAAATAATAATTTTAAGCGGGACTTTGGGAAGTGGGAAAACTACTTTGGTAAAAGAATTTGTAAAGTCTCTTGGTTTAAGTGAAAAGGTCACTTCTCCAACTTTTTCCATTCAAAACGTTTACTCAGATAAAGTTTTTCATTACGATTTATACAACAAAGGAATTAACGAATTTTTATCTCTTGGAATGATTGAGGAGCTTGATAAAAATGGTTTTCATTTTATAGAGTGGGGAGAGGAACTTGAAGGTTTGTTAAAAGAGTATGGGTTTGATTTTTTGAAAGTTAACATTAAAGTGGATAAAAATAAAAGGATTGTTGAGTGTCTAGATTAGAAGCTAAAAATCTTAAAAAGTCTTTTAAAAAAAATTTAATAATAAAAGGGGTTTCGTTAGAGGTTAACTCTGGAGAAATAGTTGGGCTTCTTGGACCAAATGGTGCTGGAAAAACTACAACTTTTTATTTAATATGCGGTCTTTTAACTCCTGATGATGGAGAAGTAATATTAGATGAAAAAAATATTACTAAATTTCCATTATATAAAAAAGCAAGGCTTGGTATTGGATATTTACCTCAAGAGAGTTCGATTTTTAGGGAACTGAGTGTGGAGGATAATTTATATTTGGTAGCGGAAGAATATTACAATCAGCTTGAGAGAGAAAAAATAGTCGAAGATTTATTGGAAAAATTCAATATTGAGCCTATTAGAAAGAGAAAAGGTATTATGTTAAGTGGAGGAGAAAGAAGAAGAGTTGAAATAGCAAGAGCTCTTGTACCAAAGCCAAAATTTTTATTTTTAGATGAACCTTTTGCCGGAGTTGATCCAATAAATGTAATTGATATTAAAAAAATAATTAGATTGTTAATAAAAGAAAATATAGGAGTGATAATTACTGATCATAATGTAAGAGAGACTCTTTCAATTTGTAATCGAGCATATGTTTTAAGAGATGGCATAATTTTGGCAAGCGGAACTCCAGAAGAGATAGTAAATCATAATGAGGTTAAAAAAAGTTATTTAGGAGAAGATTTTAAATTATGAAGTTAAAAAACAAAGTTTCTAATAAGCTTTCTACCAAATTAATAAGTTTTTTACCTATTTTAAAAGCTTCTTTAGACGAACTAAATGAAAAAGTAAAAGATGAAGCTTTAGAAAATCCTTTAATAGAGGTTGAAAATAAAAGAGTTGTCTCTTTTACTAATTTAAAAAATGCCATAACAGATGAAATAGAAACTCTAACTGTTTCGAAAAATAGTTTATATGAAGATTTGTTAAATCAAATTGAAGTTTCTCGTTTTTTCCCTACTGAAAAATCTAAAGAAGTTGCAAGATTAATTTTAGAAGATTTGACTCCTGATGGTTTTTTTGATGGAAATGAAGAAGAAATAGCTGAAATGGCTAATTGTGACGTGGAATTTGTTAAGAAAGTAAGAGAAAGATTTAAGTTTTTAAATCCAGTTGGGATTGGAGCAAAAGATCTTAAAGAAAGTTTTTTGTTTCAATTGGATGCTTTAGATATTGACGATGAACTTTATAATTTGGCAAAAGAAATAATAGATAATTTGGAAAACATAGATAAATACATAAATAAGCCAAGATTTAAAGAGTCTATGGAGATAATAAAACAATTTAAGTTTACTCCTAGCTTAGAATATTTTGATTTTGAAGAAATTATTCCGGAAGTTATTGTGTATAATGATAATGGGAATTTAGAAATTAAATTAAATGAAGAGTTTTATCCTAAAATAACAATAAAAGAGTATGAAACTAATGACTTTACTAAGCAAAAATTAAAAGAAGCGAGAAATTTAATAGATGCTCTTGAAATGAGAAAATCTACTTTAAAAAAGATAGCTTTAATGATAGTAGAATTTCAATATGAGTTTTTTAGGGGAGGAGTAATTAAGCCTATGAAAATTAAAGATATAGCGGATGAGCTTGAATTTGCTCCTTCTACGATAAGTAGGGCAATTTCTAATAAGTATTTGTTGTGCGATAGAGGAATTATTGCTTTAAAGAATTTTTTTTCTACGGCTTTGGATGATGAAATATCTTCAACTCAAATAAAAGAAGAAATAAGAAAAATAATAAATAAAGAAGATATAAAAAAACCTCTAAGCGATGAGAAAATCGTATCGATTATTAACGAAAAATTTAATTTAAAACTTGTAAGAAGAACGATTACCAAATATAGAGAAGCTTTAGGAATTCCAAGTAGTAGAGAAAGAAAAAAACTTTATCAAACGGCTGGAAAAATTAGTTTCTAACGATTAAACTATCGGGTAAATTGAATTTTTTAATAATTTCTTTTTCTTTTTCTCTCATTTCTCCATTGTCTATTTCATGATCGTATCCAAGTAGATGAAGCAAACCATGTATAAAAAGAAGTTTTATTTCTTCTTCTACGCTATGAGAATGTTTTTGAGCTTGTTTTTTTGCCGTGTCTATAGAGATTACTATACTTCCAAGAGGAGTATTTGGAGCATCTTCAAGAGGAAAACTTAATACATCGGTTGGTTTGTCTTTGTTTCTAAATTGTTTGTTTAATTTTTGTATTTCTTCATCTGTTGTAAGGATTAATTCGATATCTTTGTTTGTTAAATATTCATAAATTTCTTTTAATGAGTCTATGTTAAAGTCAAAATTTGTTTGATTGTAAAATTCTATCAATTTTGCTCCTTTTTGGCTAAAATTATATTAAAAAATGGAGAAATAATGAAAGCCGTAGTAATTTTAAGTGGAGGTATGGATTCTACTACAAGTGCTTTTATAGCTAAAAATGAAGGCTACGATATTATTCCCGTTCATTTTAATTATGGACAAAGAACACAAAATAGAGAACTTAAAGCATTTAATGATATTTGTAATTATTTGGGATTAAAAGATAGATACATTATAGATTTGCCTTTTTTTAAGCAAATTGGAGCAAGCGCACTTGTAGATACTAATATTGAAGTTCCAACTGATGGTATAAAACCTGGTATTCCAGTAACTTATGTTCCTTTTAGGAATGGAATTTTTCTTTCGATTGCGGCTGCTATTGCTGAAAAGGAAAAAGCAAACGCAATTTATATAGGAGTAGTAGAAGAAGATAGTAGCGGGTATCCTGATTGTAAAGAAGATTTTATTAAAAAGATGGAAGATGCTATTAATGCTGGTACAAAGCCAGAAACCAAAATAAAAATCAAAACTCCTCTTATTCATTTAAAAAAAGAAGATATTGTAAAAGAAGCAATAAAATATAATGTCCCTTTGGAGCTTACTTGGAGCTGTTATCAAAATGAAGATAAAGCATGTGGTGTGTGTGATAGTTGTAGATTAAGGTTAAAGGGATTTAAAAAAGCAGGAGTAAAAGATAAAATTCCTTATTTATAGGAGAAAAGGATGAAAAAAGGATTGGTGTTTTTGTTGCTTTTTTCTTTTTTATTTGGAAAGCATATAAAAGTTCAGTTGAATTGGTTATATCAATTTGAATTTGCTGGTTATATTGTTGCTAAAGAAAAAGGATTTTATAAAGAAAAAGGATTAAAAGTTGATTTAATAGAATATAATCCAAATATAAACGTTATAAATCAAGTTTTATCTAAAAAAGCGGATTTTGGAGTAGAAGAGATTGATGTTTTTAAAGAATATCTTTTAGGTAAGCCTCTTGTTGGACTTGCCGCTATTTATCAGGATTCTCCTCATGCTTTAATGAGTATAAAAGAGTATAATAAAACAAAGTTAAGCGATCTTAAAAAAATTGCTTTAAAATATGGGGATCAAATTCCTGTAGATTTTGTGTTAATGTTTTTGAGTGAGCATGTTGATTTTGATAAATTACAGCTTTATAAGGTATCTTTTAATGTAGATGATCTTATTAAAAGAAAATTTGACGCAATTACCGTATTTATTTCAAACGAGCCTTATCGTTTAAGAAAAAAAGGATTTACTCCTGTTATCTTTTCTCCAAAGGATTATGGATTTCATTTTTATTCGGGCATCTTATTTACTTCAAAAGATTTTGCAAAAACAAATCCTCAAGTAGTGGATGATTTTTTAGATGCTACTTTAAAAGGGTGGGAATGGGCGTTTAATCATATTGATGAGACTGTCGATTTAATTTATAAAAAATATAATTCTTTACATAAAACTAAGGATGAATTAAAATATGAAGCTCTGGTTTTAAAAAAGTTAGCTTTAAAAGGGGAATTTGGAAAAATAGATGTTGAAAGATTGGAAGAAATAAAAAATTATTATAGAATTTTGGGTTTTAATGCAAAATCCGATGTTGAGGGATTTATTTTTGATTTTAAAAAATTTTTTTTAAGCGATGCCGAGAGAGAGTATATAAGAAAAAATCCGATTATAAATATTTGTATCGATCCTTATTGGGCTCCAATTGAATATCTTGAGAAAAATAAATATAAAGGTATCTCAAAAGAAATTTTAGAAATTATTCATAGGAAAACAGGTTTAAATTTTCATCTAATTAGAACTAAAAATTGGGAAGAAAGTTTAAAATTTTTTAAAAGTAAAAAATGTATTTTGCTTCCAGCTGCGGCTATTACTGATAAGAGAAAAAAATTTGCGATATTTACACAGCCATATTTAAATTATGAATTAGCTTTTATTACAAGAGAAGACGTTCCTTTTATTAGAAGTATAAAAGATGTTGAAGATAAGCTTTTAGCAAGACAAAAAGGTAGTGGATTAATTGATCTTTTAAAAAAGAGATATCCAAATATTAAATTTTATTTGACTGATTCGGTTTATGAGGCTTTTAAAGCCGTTGCCGATAAAAAAGCATATTATACTTTAGCTATTTTGCCTGTTGCAAGTTATTTTAATTATAAATATTTATTGAATTTACATGTTGCGGGATATAGCGATATTGATTATCGTTTGGCTATGATGATTGATAAAAATCATAAAATATTAAAATCTATTCTAACAAAAGCTTTAAATACTATAGACGATAGTGAGATTGATAAAATTACTAGAAAATATGTTTATAAAGTTATTGACAAATCGGTAGTGGATAAAAGATTGATTTATTTGTTGTTTTTTGTTTTTGTAGTATTTATGTTTTTAGTGCTTATTTTGGTTTCAAGACAAAGATTTTTAAAAAGAATGAACATTGAGCTAAAAAGAAAAGTAAAAGAAGAGATTAAAAAAAGACTTAGTTTAATATTAGAAGACAAATTAACTGGTTGTTATTCCCTAGCTAAATTTAAGCAAGACGCAAAAAATAAACATTTTAAATATGCAATAATGCTAAATATTAGAAACTTTAGTAAAATAAACTCAGTATATGGATTTAAGATGGGAGATGAAGTTTTAAAAGCAGTTTGTGAAAAGCTTAAGAGCTTTAAAGAAGTTTATAGATTAGATGCAGATGAATTTGTGTTTTTTAGCGATGATTATTTTAAGGATATAAAGAAAATTAATGAGCTGTTTAAAGAGGAGATTTGTGTTAAAGAATATTTTTTTAAAATAGGCTTTTATTTTGGAATTACGAAAAAGTCTCCTGATATTTTAAAGTATTTATCTATTGCTGTTAAAAAAGCTAAAAAAGCTGGTGGATATTATTTCTTTTTTGAAAAGGAAGATGAAGAAGCCAAAAAATTTTTAGAATTTAATAAATATTTATTTAGAGCTATTAAAGGTGATAAAGAAATTTTGCTTGTGCCTTTTTTTCAAGGAATTTCCGATGGAAATAAGATTATAAAATATGAGTCTTTGGCGAGATTAATTATTAAAGGAGATGTATATACTCCTTATTATTTTTTGGATATAGCAAGAGCTTCTGGTTTTTTGGTGGATTTGACAAATATTATTTTGGAAAAAAGCTTTAAAGTTGCTAGAGATTGCTGTATCGATGTTTCCATTAATCTTTCAAATGAAGATTTAATAAGAAAAGATATTGTAGAGTTTATAGAAACTCTTCGAGAAAAATATAACTTAAGTTCTAGTAGAATTACTTTTGAAATTTTAGAAAACATTGAAAATAGAGAAATAATAAAACATATTCAAACTTTAAAAGAACTTAAATCTTTGGGTTATAAGATTGCAATAGATGATTTTGGGGTAGAAAATAGTAATTTTGAAAAAATTTTAGATCTTGATATAAATTATGTTAAAATTGATGCAAAATATGTAAAAAATGTTTTAGAAGATAAAAGATCTCAAATTATTATAGAATCAATCGTAGGATTTGCTCATAAGCTTGGAATAAAAGTAATTGCAGAATTTGTAGAAAATAAAGAGATTTATAAAAAGTTAAAAGAAATTGGAGTTGATTATTTTCAAGGATATTATTTCTCCAAACCAGAACAAAAGGAGTGTAATGAAGAAAAAAGTAAAAACGGTTGAGACCTTACTTGATGCTTTGCCTTTTATTAGAAAATTTTATGGTAAAACCATTGTTATAAAATACGGAGGTAGTGCGCAGATAGATGAAAAATTAAAAGAATCTTTTGCTGTTGATATATTAATGCTTTATATGGTAGGAATAAAACCGGTAATAGTTCATGGAGGTGGAAAAAGAATTACGGAAATTTTAAATGCTCTTAATATAAAAACGGAATTTAAAGATGGAATAAGAGTTACCACTAAAGAGTCTATTAAAATAGCCGAAATGGTATTAAGTGGGGAGATTAACAAAGAAATAGTAAATATGCTTAATCTTCATGGAGCAAAAGCAATAGGGATTAACGGGAAAGATATGGCTTTTATGAAAGGTAAAAGCAAATTAGGCTATACGGGAGAGATTGTGAGTGTAGATGGAGTTTTTTTAAAAAAATTGCTAGATGAAAATTTAATTCCAGTAATTGCTCCAATAGCAGCGGGAGAGAGTCCAACTCATCCAGGATATAATATAAACGCAGATACTGCAGCAAGCGAAATAGCAGCTGCTATTAATGCAAAAAGAATTATTTTTTTAACCGATACTCCTGGAGTTTTGGATAAAGAAGGAAAGTTAATAAGCTCTTTAAATAAAAAAGATATTGAAAAATTAAAAGAAGACGGAACTATTGCCGGAGGAATGATTCCAAAAGTAGATGCTGCTTTAAATGCCGTTGAAAAAGGAGTTGAAAAAGCGCATATTATAGATGGAAGAATTGAACACTCAATTTTGCTTGAACTTTTAACTAGTGAAGGCATTGGAACTGAAATAAAGGAGGCGTAAATGTTTGTTTGGCTTGAAATGTTTTTTGTTTTTTTGGCGATTTTAGTTTCTAAACTTTTAGCAAAAAGAACTAATACGGTTGATGTTTTATGGTATATTTTAATTGGAGCGGTGTTTGGGAATTTAGGGCTTTTGGAAGATAATGAAGAATTAAACTTTTTAGGAGAAATTGGTATCATTATTGTTATGTTTGCTCTTGGATTTGAAGAAGATTTAAGAAATTTTTTAGAAGGAATAAAAAAAGCTTGGGGTATTGCAGTAATTGGAGCCATTTTTCCTTTTTTAGCTGGATTTTTAAGTGCTAAAATATTTGGTTTTTCTACGACTTCTGCTCTTGTTTGGGGTCTTACCATGACTGCTACTGCTGTTAGTATTACTATGGTTACTTTAAAATCTCTTGGACTTGAAAAAACAAAAGCAGCTACTGGGAT
>JAMORJ010000113.1 GCA_027063595.1 Nautiliaceae bacterium
GCAATTAAAAACGGAAAATGGAAAATAAAAAACAAAAAATTTCAGATATGCAAAAATTCAATAAACCCAAAATCTATCATAGGCTTATCAACTCACAACAAAAAAGAAATTTTACAAGCCAATAAACTTCCACTTAGTTATATAGGCCTTGGAGCATATCGCAAAACTTCAACAAAAGAGACTTCAAACATATTAGGGGAAAAAATTATCGAACTTATAAAATATTCTAATCACCCCGTAGCAATTATCGGAGGAGTTAAAATTTATGATAAAATTCCAGCAAAATTTAAAGTAGTAGGAAGCGATATATGCAAATTAACGTCTATTCGATTGAAAAAAAAGAAGATTTCAAAAAAGAAATCGAAGAATTCATAAAAAAATCTTCCCAATTTGCAAAAGTAAGCAATATTACTTTATATTCAAAAAATTTATCAAAAACTCAAACTCCCCAAAAAGAATATTCAAAAATTTTTGAAAAATATACCAATAACGGCTTTAATATTATTCTAACTCCAGAAGGAAAACTAATAGATAGCATAGAGTTTTCAAAACTTTTTGAACACTCAACCATTAATTTCTTTATAGCGGGAGCTTATGGATTTGATGAGGAATTTAAAAAAAAAGGGCTTAACATTTCTCTTAGTCCTCTTACCATGAGTCACAAAATAGCAAAATTAGTGCTATTTGAACAAATTTACAGAGCTCTTAGTATAAAACATAACCATCCATACCATAAATAAAAAGGAGAAAGAATGAGTTTAAACGTTTTACATTTTAAAGAAATGCTTTTAATAAGAAAAGCAGAACTTGAAAAAATATTATTTAACATCTCAAGTGAAATAAACGATATCAATAAATGCGAAATTAAAGACGAGGGGGATTTTGCAGCGGCAAGCATGGATAGCGGAAGAGACTATCAAATTTACTTAAACCAAAAAAAAGAACTTGCCGAAATAGAAGAAGCCTTAAAAAAAATAGAAGAAGGAAGATATGGCATTTGCGAAATGTGCGAAGAGCCAATTCAAGAAGAAAGATTAAAAATAAAACCTCATGCAAAATATTGTATAATATGTAGAGAAATAATCGAGAAAGAAGGCAAATGAAAAAATACTTTATCTTTTCTTTAATTTTTATAGCGTTAGTTTCTCTTCTTGTTTATACCCAAAATAATTCTTTTAGCACTTTTTCAATCATGGGAATTAACATTACACTGCCAAATGCAGTATGGATAGCAGTATTTTTGGGAATATTTTTTATACTTAGCATTGCTTTTATGCTTATAATCAACTTAAAAAGCATTTTGTTTCAAAAAAGCATAAAAAAAGACGTTCAAAATTTAATTTTTAACATCAAAAACAAAATTCTTTACAAAAACGATTCAAAACCCATAAAAATCTTAAAAGAAATAGACGCTTTTACTAAAAACATTCAAGGACTTGAAATAAAACCCGAAAAAACTGAAAATTTCGAATTTTTAGAAGATTTAAAAAAACTTTTAAATAAAGAAACAATTGAAATTTCTAAATATAAGCTAAAAGAAGATAATCCATGGTTTATTTTAAACGTTAAAAACAAAATGCAAAAAGATCCAAACTACGCAAGAGAAGTTCTAAAAAAATTTAAAAACGAAGAATTGAAAAAAGAAGCATTCTATATATATGCCCTAAAAGCTCCAATTTATGAAATTTTAAAATATGATTATCCAATTACTCTTGAAATTATTTTAAATCATCTATTTGAAGAAAAATTTGAAAAACTGCTCCAAAAAGCAACGCTAAAACCAATTGAAGAAATAGAAGTAGCAAAAAATATTTACGGAAAAAAAGATCCTGACATGGAGCTTAAAATAATAAAACCTCTAAAATGGGGATACGCGTATCTTGCTTTAAAATATGAACACATAGAACTTGCAAAAGAAATAATTGAAGAAAATAATCTTAAGTTTTTTGAATTTTTCTTAAAATTAAAAGAAAACAAAATAAAAGCGGACATTGATGAATATATTAACGCAAGAATCTAGCTTATTTTTTCTTGCTCCTCTTGCCGGATATACCGATTTGCCTTTTAGAAGTGTTGTTAAAAAATTTGGATGCGATATGACGTTTTCGGAAATGACTAACGTAAACGCTATAGCTTACAATAACGAAAAAACCTTAAAAATGATGAAAAAATCTCCGCTTGAAAAACCATATTTCGTTCAAATTGCGGCAAACAATGTAGAAAACGCAATAAAAGCAGTAGAGATAATAAACGAAATAGATTGGATAGATGGAATCGACATAAACCTTGGATGTCCAGTAAATAAAGCCAGAAGAAGCGGGTTTGGAGGAGTATTGCTTAAAGATGAAAACAAAGAAAAATTAAAAGAAATAGTAAAAGCAATTATCAACACTTCAAAAAAACCTGTAAGCGCAAAAATAAGGCTTGGCTATGATAAAATAGTCGCTACCGATAGAGCTAAAATGCTAGAAGATTTAGGAATTAAATTTTTAACAATCCATGGAAGAACGGTAAAACAAATGTATAAAGGCGAAGCAAATTACGAAGAAATCAAAAAAGTGGTAAAAGCCATCAATATTCCAGTAATTGCAAACGGAGACATTACAAATTATCAAAAGGCAAAATATGTTCTAGATTTTACTGGCGCTAAAGGCGTAGCTATTGGAAGAGGAACAATTGGAAAACCTTGGATTTTCCTTGAAATGAAACAAAAAGGAAACATTACTTTAGAACAAAAAAAAGAAGTAATTTTAGAACATTTCAATCAAATGATAAACTGGTATGGAGAATATGGAGTAATTCTTTTTAGAAAACACGCTCATGCTTATTCAAAAGGAATAAAAAAAGCTAGCGAATTTAGAAGCAAAATAAACGAAACGAAAGAAATA
>JAMORJ010000114.1 GCA_027063595.1 Nautiliaceae bacterium
AGGCTCTTCAAATCCAAGTTCTTTTGTAGTAAAAAATCTATCGATTGGATGCGGAGTTCCGGCAAGTGCCGCACATCCTAGAGGATTTTTGTTATTTCTTTGAAAACTTTCTTTAAATCTTTCATAATCTCTTTTAAACATACTTGCATATGCCAACATGTGATATCCAAAACTTATTGGTTGAGCATGTTGAAGATGCGTCATTCCTGGCATTATTGTATCTGTATGTTCTTTTGCTAAATCTATCAATACTTTAATTAATTCTTTTATTTTTTTCATAAAATCTTTGTTTCTTTTTAAAACCCATTTTCTAAAGTCTACCGCTACTTGATCGTTTCTGCTTCTTGCTGTATGAAGTTTTTTTCCGGTATCTCCAATAAGTTCTATTAATCGTTTTTCGATTGCCATATGAATATCTTCATCGGCTATGTCCCATTTAAATTTTCCTTCTTCTATTTCTTTTTTTATTTGAAGCAATCCTTCAATTATTTTTTTTGCTTCTTCTTCGGTTAGTATCTTTTGTTGAGAGAGCATTTTAGCGTGAGCTATTGAGCCTTCTATGTCTTCTATGTATAATTCTTTGTCAAAAGGAATCGATGCATTGAATTCATCGAGTATTTTTGCAGTCGTTTTAGAAAATCTTCCTCCCCAAAGTTTCATTAAATTCCTTTTTTGATACAATTATACAATAAATATTAGGAGTATAAAATGATTTATATTAATTCAAACTCTTTAATGGCTCATCAATTTTTAATGGATATAAATGCAAATAATATTGTAAATACCAAAAATACAAGAAATGAAGCTCACATAGAAAATAATTTGGAAGTTAAAAGTAATCAAATTAATGAAAGTAATTTAATTAAAGATTTGACAGAACAAATAGTAATAGAAAATGGTTTTAAAGTTCAAGTTCCGGCTATAAAAACCCAAGATGAAATAATAAAAACCATTTTGGATATAAAGATATGAATCCTTCTCTTGTTAAATTGATTTTCTCTACCGCTTCAATTGAAAGATGGAACGATTTGCCAAGACCTTTTAAATTTATGGAGCTTGATAAACAGGCTCACAAAATGATTATAGCTTATATATTGGCTCATTTTGAAGAGGACGTTGATTTTTTGGAATTAATAAAACTTGGTATTGCCGGAATTTTATATAGGGCGGTTCTTACCGATTTAAAATCTCCTGTATATCATTATTTAAGAAAGAAAAAAGGAAAAGAGCTTGACGAATTTGTAATAGGAAAGTTGAAAAATATTCTTGATGAGGAAATGCTTAAGTATGTGAAGAAATATAATTCAATCGATTCAAAAGAGAAAAAAATTTTAACCGCCGCTAGTTATTTTTCGAGCTTATGGGAATTTGAATTTATTTATAAGTTTTCAAAGGATACTTACGGAATAGAAGATATTAAAAAAAATTTGGAATATGAATTGGAAGATCATTACGATTTAAAGGGTGTTGAGATTTTATCTTTAAGAAAAAAAACATATGATTTTATCACTCTTTGCGGAAATTTGAGATTTCAAAAACGTTGGGCTAATACTCCAAGGGTACCTGAAACTTCCGTTCTTGGACATATGTTGTTTGTGGCTATAATAAGTTTTTTCTTTACGAGAATGTATGGAGGAAATGAGCATAAGCTCTATTATAATTTTTTTACCGGTCTTTTTCACGATTTACCCGAATCTTTAACAAGAGATATTGTAGCTCCTGTAAAACATGGAGTAGCCGGGCTTGATGAAATATTAAAAGAATATGAAAAAATGATAATAGAAGAGAAGATTTTGCCTCTTTTGCCAAAAAATGTTCAAAATGAACTTAAAATCTTAATAAACGATGAGTTTTCAAATAAATTAATTACTGAAAATGGCTATAAAAAAGTAGAAATTGCCGAAGATTTGCTTGGAATGAAGGGAATTGATGGAAGTTTAATTAAAATAGCCGATCATTTTAGTGCGTTTGTAGAAGCTATTATGAGTATAAAACATGGAGTAAAGTCTCCAGAATTAATTAATGCTATTAAATTTTTATCTAACAAATATAAAAACAAAAAACTATTTGGAATAGAATTTGGCAAGTTTTTTGATGAAAAATATTTCGAAGAAGAGATTAGCCTCCTACGATAGCTATAATCTCTTCTACGATTTTAGGATTTTCCAGAGTTGAAGTATCTTGTATTATTTCTTCTTCTCTAGCGATGCTTCTTAAAATTCTTCTCATAATTTTACCGCTTCTTGTTTTTGGAAGTCCTGGAACAAAAGCAAAATTATCTACTTTTGCAATTGCTCCTATTTCTTCTTTTACTATTTCGTTTATTTCTTTTATTAATTCTACTTCTTCTCCTAAATCATCAGTTTCTTTTAAAACAATATAAGCAAAGATACTCTCTCCTTTAATTTCGTCTGGTTTTCCAACTACTGCAACTTCTGCTACGTGAGGGTGTTTTTTTATTGCCGCTTCTATTTCAGCGGTTCCAAGTCTATGGCCTGAAACATTTATTACATCGTCAATTCTTCCAGTAATCCATATATATCCATCTTCGTCATAAACAGCTCCATCTCCTGAAAAATATACTGGTTTTCCATCTTTTTTCGCGGTTGAAAAATAACTTTTTATAAATCTTTCTGGATCGTTCCAAATGGTTCTAATCATGCTAGGCCAAGGTTTTGTTATACAAAGTAATCCTTTTTCGTTTGGTGGCATTTTGTTGCCTTCTTCGTCTATGATTTCTGCAAAAATTCCAGGAAGAGGGAAGGTAGCACTTCCCGGTTTTATAGGAGTTGCTGCTGGAAGAGGGCTTATCATGTGTCCTCCAGTTTCCGTTTGCCACCAAGTATCTACTATCGAACAT
>JAMORJ010000115.1 GCA_027063595.1 Nautiliaceae bacterium
GCTTGCTATTTCATCTTCATCTCTATTAAGAATAATCCCTTCATCCACATATGGTTTTAAAACACTTTGGATATCAATTATCTGAGTCAAATTAGGCTTTATTATTCTCATTTTTTCCCCATAAAATTTCACTTATCTTTTCTCTAACCTCTTTAATGCCTCTTTTTTTTAGATTAGAAACAAAAAGAGCATCTGGATATTTTTGTTTTAATTTAGCAAGTTCGCTTTGTTTTAATTTATCGATTTTCGTAAAAATAGTTAAAAGTTGCTGATCTTTTCTCATAAATGACTTTAAATATTCATCTACATTATTATCTATTTCCAAATCCGGATGTCTTGCATCTCTTAAATGAATAAAAAGTTTTATATTAAATCTATTTTTTAAAAATTCATCCAAATTTTTTCCCCAATCTTTTACCATCGACTTGGAAACTTTTGCATAACCAAACCCTGGCAAATCAACAAGCACATATTTTTTTCCATCATCTTCTATTTCAAAAAAATTTATCAATTTAGTTTTTCCTGGAGTAGAAGATACTTTTGCTATTTTTTGATTAGTAAAAGAATTTAAAAAACTACTTTTCCCAACATTACTTCTTCCAAGCAACGCAATTTCAGTAAAATTTGGTTCAATTGCCTCCTTAATAGAAGGAGCCGATTTTAAAAATTTTACTTTCATTCATTTACCTTTATTATAATATTTACCGGTTTATTTGAACCTTTTACTTTTATATCTTTAGTAAATCTATTTAATTGAATATAACTACCCTGTATACTCTCATTTGTTTCAAGCTTTTTAACAAAAGCATCCCCTATTAAAATTATATTTCCATTTTTTAAATAATATTCCATTTTATTACAATGCCCTTTATAAGTTGAATTGTTATCAAAAACAAAATAAAACTTTACTTTTCCTATTGCTATTATTTTAACTGGCTTTTTTGCTTTGTTAAAATAAACATATAGCTTATCCGATAAAATATTGCTCTTTCCTTTAGTAGCGTTTACATCACCTATAAATTCGCTATACAATTTTTTTGAGTTATAAAAAAATTTATTGCTCGTAATTTTTAAATCCTGCGCAAATATAAACGAAACAATTATCCCTACTAACAATCTTTTCATTTATCCACCTTTAATATGTAATAAATTTTATTAGCAAATATATTATTTAACTTATCAATTTTAAAGCTTTTTCCCTTACCAAAAAAACTATCCGAATACAAATCAAAAATCTTACCACTTAAAACTTCGCTTTTTTCATTATAAGTGGCGCTTTTAGCTACTAAATAATAATCTTTTGTATAATATTTAACTTCTCTGCCTTTTAAAATAGGAGATAAATATTTTACAAATTTAGATTTTAAAGTAAAGTTTTTTTCCAAATCTTTCAACTTAAAATCAACACCGCTAAGCTTTTTGTTATTATACACATTCAAAACAGAAAAATTCCCTTCCTTTATTAAACTTTGATTATAAACATAAAAATTTCCATTTCTTAAAATGGTAGGTATTATATTTTCTTTTTTAAAACAATTATTCCCTTTAAAATTTTTAACTTCCAACAAAGGATATACAGCAATAAATAAAATAAATACAAAAAATAAAACTACTCTAACCATAAACTAACAAACTTATCGTATAAATTTTCTTCTTTTAACAAAATTTCTATCATCTCAGCCACAGCTCCTTCACCCCCTTTTTTAGTTAAAGGATAAGAAACATAATCATAAACAAAAGGATTTGCATCATAAGGAGCAAAAGTTTTAGAAACCAATTTCATCATCGATAAATCATTCATATCATCTCCAATAACCGCTACATTACTAAAATCTAAATTTAAATCCTTTACTAATCTTTCTAAAACTTCTTTCTTATTCCTCTCGCCTTGAAAAACATATTCAATCCCAAGTTCTTTTGCTCTTCTTTTTACAATTTTAGACTCTCTTCCAGTAATTATCGCACTCTTTTTTCCAAGTTTATTCCAAGAAGAAATCATTAATCCATCTTTTATGTTAAACGCTTTTAATTCATCAAAACTTTCAGAGTATATTATTTTCCCATCTGTCATAGTACCATCGACATCCAAAACTATTAGCTCAATCATACAACACCCTTAGTAGAAGGAATACCGCTTTCTCTATACTCTAAAGCTCTTCTTAAAGCAACGGCAAAAGACTTAAAGGCACTTTCTATTATATGATGTTTATTCGTTCCTCTTTTATAAATAATATGAGCGGCTATTTTAAAATTAAATATCAAAGATTTAAAAAACTCTTCTATCAATTCCAAATCAAAATCCCTAATTGCTCCATCTCTTGGCATATCGTACACAAGATAAGGTCTACCTCCTATATCAATATTAACCTCAACAGCAGCTTCATCTAAAATAGCCACAGCATTAGAAAATCTTTCTATATTTTTTATAGGAAAAATTTCTTTATACAAAGCTTCTCCAAGAACTATTCCAACATCTTCAACTGTATGATGATAATCTACATCAATATCTCCATCACAAAAAATTTCCATATCAATTCCACTATGTTTAGCCAAAGTCTCAAGCATATGATCAAAAAAACCAACCCCAGTAGAAATATTACTTTTTCCACTTCCATTTACATCAATTTTGACAATAACATTCGTTTCTTTTGTCTGCCTTTTTATCTCTACCATATCACTCTCCTACAATAAACCCATTTATGAAATGTTTTTTCATAAAATTTTTAGCTTCTTCATAAGTTTTAAATCCTACAATATATACTTTATAGAAATTATTTTGCTTTATTACAACGGTATTATATCCTAAATTCTTATATTTTTGCGCAACTCTTTTTGCTCCGCTTTCATTTAAAAATGCTCCTAATTGTATCTTATATTTATTGTCATAATTTTTTCCCTTAAATCCAATTACTTTAATTCTAACAAGAGCCGTTCCCGTCACATCAAGTCCTATTTTTTTACCAGCAGCGTAACTTAAATCTATAATTCTCCCTTTTACGAAAGGTCCCCTATCGTTAATTCGTACAATTACGCTTTTACCATTTTCCAAATTCGTAACTTTTACTATAGTATTCATTGGAAGAGTTTTATGAGCAGCAGTATAATCGTACATATTATAAATTTCCCCGTTACTAGTATATTTTCCATGAAAATTAGGACCATACCAACTTGCAATTCCTTCTTCGCTCCATCCAATATTTACTTCTTTCATAGGATAATAAAGTTTTCCATTTACCAAATAAGGTCTTTTAGTAGGATTTTTTATAGAATCAATACTATAAACTTCAGTATAATATTCTTTTTGACTACATCCTATAAACAACAAAAATATTGCTAACAAAAATTTTTTCATTTTTATCTCCTAAAATCTTGAGGGATATTTAATACGCTTCCAACTCTTATAGTATAGGAATTAAGATTATTCAACTTCATAATATCTCTTACTTTTACACCAAATTTTTTAGCAATTTTTAATAAAGTATCCCCTTTTCTTACTTTATATTTAACATATTTGTAAGTTAATGGAATAAACAAAATTTGATTTATCCTTAAAAATCTGCCTAATCTATTTCTATTAAAATCTTCAATTACTCTTACTTTTACTCCAAACCTTTTAGCAATTTTTAATAAAGTATCCCCCTTTTTTACTTTATATACATATAAATACTTAGAGCTTGATCTAAATTTCAAAAATAGACTAACTTTCTCATAAGGCAAATAAATATAATATTTATAAGGAGGCGTAAAAGAGTATCTAATATGCTGATTTATTTTTTTTAGCTCTTTATATGGAATATCCAAAAAAGCAGCCACTTTATAAAGAGAAGTTCCGGGCAAAACATCCACTTTTTTATAAAAAGGAGTAATCCCACTATTTAAAATGTAAGAATTAGAATAATTGATAAACTCTTCACTATTAAAAAGAATACTAAGAGAAATGATTTTTAAAATATATTCTCTCGTTTCTTTAGGTAAATATTGCCGTTTCAAACCTTTTTGAAACCTTAACAAATCTTCTATGGAAATATTAATATAAAATAAAGACTTATATAATTTATACAAATCATTAAAAGCTACTTTTCCTCTTATTTGATAAGACTTTATTATTTGCCTATATTTTTTTATCCTTAAATCTTTCTTACATTTTTTTCCCATTTTCTTACAAAGTTTATCTACTTTAGCTCTAACGACAGCTTCTACTACCCTTGCTTCTCCTGCATTATACGCCATAATAGCCAAATACCATTTACCAAAAAAATTATATAAATATCTCAAATATTCAACAGCGGCTCGAGTAGATTTAATCGGATCTTTTCTTTCATCTACATAATTATCTATCCTTAGTCCAAATCTTTTAGCAGTAGAAGGTATAAATTGCCAGAGTCCAATAGCTTTTTTATTTGATCTTGCATCCAAAGTTAAATAACTCTCAGCCATAGCTACCGCTAAAAGCTCTTTTGGAAGTTTATTTTTTATTATTTGTGATTTAATAACTGGAATTATCTCTATAGAGTTACTGAGCATTTTAAAAAAAAATTCTTTTTTATATTTAGAATAAACCATATGAGTTTTTTGCAACTTTGGATAAAAAATAAAATTATCGTTAATATCCAAAGACCTTAAAACGTTTAAAGCATCTCTATTTACGATGTCTCCAAACAAAAAGCAAAAAAAAGAAATTATTCCAATAAAAATTCTCATAATTTAAAAAGCCTTAAAGCATTTTTGGTGGTAATTTCTTCTACTTCCTCTTTACTCACTCCCCAAAGATTAGCTATTTTATCCCTTATATAAATCGTATACATAGGTTCATTTCTCTTTCCTCTAAACGGATGAGGTGTAAGATAAGGAGAATCAGTTTCTATTAAAACTTTATTTTTTGGAATTTTTGGAAAAACCTCAAGAAGCTTTCTTGCGTTCTTAAAAGTAATAACTCCTCCTATCCCATAATAAAATCTATCAGAAAAATCAAGCAATTGATGGGCTGCGTTATAACAATGAAAAACTCCATTTATAGTAGGATATTCTTTTACAATATCATAACTATCTTTTGTAGCCTCTCTAACATGAACAATAATTGGCTTATTATGTTCAAGTGCTATTTCTATTTGTCTTTTAAAAAATTCTTTTTGTTTTTCTTGTTTACTTTTTTCTTTTACCCAATGATAATCAAGTCCAATTTCTCCAACAGCTACGCATTTTGGATGGTTAATATAATCAATAAGAAGTGAGTCTTCATATTTATCGATATCTACAGGATGAACTCCAACGGCAAAATAAATATCGTTATATTTTTCACTAAGCTCAATTGCTCTTGGCAAATCAGCCGGATCTGCGGCAGGAATTATAAACTTTTTAACGCCTACTTCCTCTGCTCTTTTTATAACCTCATCTACATCGTCAATAAATTTTTTATTATCCAAATGACAATGCGTATCAATTATCATTATTGCTTCCTTTTGTAACATCTTAAATTTATTTTCTTAACGTATTTGTAAAGTTTAGTAACTTTTGAATATAATTGTAACAAAAAAGGAGTCATTATGGCTAACAAACCAACTTTCACAAAAGAAGAAGCTCTTGAATATCATGCAAAACCAGTCCCTGGAAAAATTGCAATTGAAGTTACAAAACCTGTAAAAGATGCAAGAGATTTATCAATTGCATATTCTCCTGGAGTTGCTATTCCTTGTATCGAAATCGATAAAGACGAAAATTTAGCATATACTTACACAAATAAAGCAAACCTTGTAGCAGTTGTAAGTGACTCAACAGCGGTACTTGGGCTTGGGACATTAAAACCAGTAGCTGGAAAACCGGTAATGGAAGGAAAAGCGGTACTTTTTAAAAAATTTGCTCATATAGATGCTTATGATATTATGCTTCAAGAAAGAGATCCTGAAAAAATAGTTGAAATAGTTCATGCAATTTCTCCAACTTTTGGTGGAATTAACCTAGAAGACATTAAAGCTCCAAAATGCTTTGATATAGAAAAAGCATTAATTGAAAAATGCGATATTCCAGTATTCCACGACGATCAGCATGGAACAGCTATTATTTCATCTGCAGCTATCATGAACTGGGCTGAACTTGAAGGAAAAAAACTTGAAGATTTAAGAGTAGTGATTATTGGAGCTGGAGCAGCTGGACTTGCAGCAGCTGAGATGTATAAAGCTTTAGGAATCAAAAACATGGTACTTACTGATAGTAAAGGGCCTATTACTAAAAAAAGAACAGATTTAAATAAATATAAAGAACCTTGGGCAGTAGATGAAGATCTTGAAACTTTAGCTGACGCATTAAAAGGAGCCGATGTTGTAGTAGGAAATTCCGTTGCAAATTGTATCACTCAAGAAATGGTAAAAACTCTTGCTCCAAACGCATTGCTTTTAACTCTTGCTAATCCAGATCCAGAAATTAAACCAGAACTTGCCTTAGAAGTAAGACCTGATTTATATATAGGAACTGGTAGAAGCGATTATCCAAATCAAGTAAACAACGTATTAGGATTCCCTTTCATTTTTAGAGGTGCTCTTGATACTCATGCAAAAAAAGTAAATATGGAAATGAAAATAGCAGCTGCTAAAGCATTAGCAGAGCTTGCTAAAAAACCAGTTCCAAAATACGTAAAAGATGCATATGGCGGAATTGATTTAAAATTTGGAAAAGATTATCTACTTCCAAAACCTTTTGATAGAAGAGTATTTGTAGACGAATCAGCAGCGGTAGCAAGAGCAGCTCTTGAGAGTGGAGTTGCAAGAATTAAAGTTGATGACATAGATAAATGGATTGAAGGATATAAAGAACACTTAATTAAAATCCTAAAAGAAAAAGAAGGAATAGACTACTACGCACAATAACCTCTCTCTCGCTTTTTTGCGAGGATTTTAATTTCAATTCTAAAAGGTTTTTTATGTTGAAAATTGGCATAGTAACAATTAGCGATAGAGCAAGTGCAGGAATTTATGAAGACAAAAGCGGAAAAGAAATCGAAAAATTTTTAAAAGAGAACATAGAAAACGAATTTGAGATAATCTACAAATTAATTCCAGACGAATTTGAAGAAATAGTCAATACTTTAGAGGAACTCATAAAACAAAAATGCTCATTAATTTTAACAACCGGAGGAACTGGACCAGCTTTAAGAGATGTAACTCCAGAAGCAACTAAAAAAGTTATAGAAAAAGAACTTTCGGGATTTGGAGAACTAATGAGAATGCACAGCTTAAAATATACGCCAACGGCTATTTTGTCAAGAGCAACGGCAGGAGTCGTTAAAAATTCTTTTATTCTTAACTTACCCGGCTCACCTAAAGCAATTAAGGAAAATTTAGAAGCAGTTTGGCCAGCAATACCATATACGATTGATTTAATAGGAGGAGATTACATTAAAAGCAAAAACGCTTTTAGACCTAAGAAAAATTAAAGCAAAGCTTCAATTTTATTTTCAAGTTCTCTAATCTTTCTTTTTAATTGCTCATTTTCAACTCTAAGTTGAGAATTTCTATTTTTAACCGCTTTTAAATCATTTTTTAGTTTATTTACTTCTTCGCTTAAAAGCTCCATGTTACCTAAAGAGCGCTGAAGCTGAATTTGATATTTTTTAATTAAAATTTCAGCTTCAGTTAAAGCATGTTTTAATTGTTTTCTTTTTTCTTCCGTTTTTTCATAAAGATGTTTATAATAAAACATCTTAAATGTTAAAACCAAAATAATTAATACCGTTAGAGATAAAAAAATCCAATTAAATATCAATTTTTTTCACCCTTCTTAAATGTCTTCCTCCTTCAAACTCACTATTAAGCCACCCTTCAAGAATCGATTCAATTTCTCCAAGTCCAACGATTCTTGCTCCAAAACACAAAATATTTGCATCGTTATGTTTTCTTGCCATTGAAGCCGTATAATAATCATGGCAAAGAGCGGCTCTAATGCCTTTATGTTTATTAGCCGCAAGACTCATTCCAATACCACTTCCGCAAATCAAAATTCCCATACTACCTTCATTTTCAAGCACGGCTTTAGCAACTTTATGAGCAAAATCAGGATAATCTACTGATTCGTTAGAATATGTTCCAAGATCTTCTACTTCAATTCCTTTTTTTTTCAAATATTCAATCACAAAAGGTTTTACTTCAAATCCGGCATGATCGGTTCCAATAAAATATTTCATTTTATTCCTTTTTTTTATTACAATTATACAAAAAAAGGCAAAATTATGAAACTTGGAGTAAATATTGATCATATAGCTACATTAAGAAATGCAAGAAGAATAAATGAACCAGATCCTCTTATGGCGCTTCATGTTTTAAAAGAAGCAGGAGCCGATCAAGTAACAATTCATTTAAGAGAAGATAGACGACACATAATGGATTTTGATGCAAAAAGAATATGCGAAAATAGTTTTTTACCAGTAAACATGGAATGTAGCATCAATCCCGAAATCATAGATATTATATGCTCTTTAAAACCTCAAAGAGCTACTCTTGTACCAGAAAGAAGAGAAGAAGTCACTACAGAAGGAGGTCTTAACGTAATTAAATTTGAAAAAGAAATAAAAAAAGTTATTGAAAAATTACATAAAAACGAAATAGAAGTATCTTTATTTATCGATCCAGATTTTGAACAAATTAAAAAATCAAAAGAAATCGGTGCTTTGATGGTAGAACTTCATACGGGGAGATATGCAAATTTACATTTAGCTTTAAATTCAAACATAAATCACACGCCTTTTAAAATTTTTGAAAATTTTGATAGAAAAACGCTAAAAAAAGAGCTTGAACTTGAATTAAAACTATTAAAAGATAGTGCAAAATTAGGAAAAGATTTAGGGTTAGAAGTAGCAGCAGGACATGGCCTTAATTACCAAAACGTAAAAGAAATAGCAAACATAAAAGAAATTAGCGAATTAAACATAGGTCATAGCATTATAGCAAATGCAATTTTTTTAGGACTAAAAGAAGCAATCATAAAAATGAAAGAGCTTATAAATTAAATTTACGTATTTTTAAATCTTCTCTAAAATCAACAAAATACAAAACTTCTTCTTGTTTTTGTATTAAAGTTTTTAATCCAAGCATGGCAGAAATACTACCAATAAGACTTACCATAGGTGGTAATTGCCCTTTTACTTGATGTTTTTTAGTAACAAAAATATCAAATGAAGTAGTTTTAAAAACGCCAACTTGCCCTACCTCTTCCTCAACACTTGCATAAATCCAAGGAATATTTTTGCTTTTAGCAAATTTATCAATCTCAATCCTAACTTCAAAATTATCACTTGCATCAAAAACTAAGTCCACTTCAATATCCATATTAACGTCAAATCTTTTATTAAACGCAACAATTTCAGTTCTACAACCTCTTTTTTTAAGCCTCCTACTTAACATAATACTTTTACTTTTACCAACATCTTCGTTAAAAAATTGAAATTGCCTATGAAGATTATGCTCTTCTATAATATCAAAATCCAAAAGATAAATTTTTTTAAGCCCCATACAACTTATAATAGTGGCAATGCTGTTTCCAAGACCTCCACATCCAACTATTAAAACCGATTTTTTAGAAAGTAGCTCCTGATTTTCTTTTCCAATAACTTCTATCTGTCTTCTAAACAACAAAACTCCTTATTTTTTCAAATACCTTAATCGCCTGAAAATGCTCAAATACATCATGACATCTTATAATGCTTGCTCCATTTCTAATAGCTTCTAAATGAATAGCTAAGGTTCCAGCTAGTCTTTCATTAGGAGTAGTAGAAATTTTCTCTTCTTTCATTATTATATCAATCATACTTTTTCTACTTGCTCCAATTAAAAGTTCGTATCCAAAGTGTAAAAAATGTTCTAAATGTTTAATTAAAGAAATATTATCTTCTAACCTTTTACCAAACCCTATTCCAACATCCAAAATTATATCCTCTATTCCAAAATATTTCGCTTTTTGTATTCTCTCATCAAAAAATTTATCTATTTCCAAAATTACATCTTCATAAAACGGATTATCCTGCATATTTTTAGGATCTCCTTTTTTATGCATTATTACTACTTTTGCTTTATATCTTGAAACAACTTTGGCATATTCGTCATTCTCAAGCCCTGTAATATCATTAGCTATTTTAAATCCTTTTGATAAAGCATATTCTAAAACTTTTGGCATAAACGTATCTATACTAAAAACAGCTTTTTCGTAAAGTTTTGTTTTATAAATTTCATCAATTACTGGCTTTACTCTTTTTAATTCTTCTTCAACTCCTGGATAAACGCTTCCCGGTCTACTCGAAACTCCTCCAATATCAATAATTTTCGCTCCATCTTCAATCATTTTTTCGATTGTTTTTATAGCCTCGACTCCCTTAAATCTACTTCCTTCATAAAAACTATCATCATTAACATTCACAACTCCCATTATTTTCGGCTCAAATTTAGGTAAATTTATAAATTCTTTTAACTTAAAAGCTAAGTTTTTAAGTCCAAAAGGCTGAAAAAGTTCTTTTTTTGATAAAATCTCAAGTTGCTTTTTGTTACAAAGCAAAATTGCATTAAAATATTTTTTCTTACAATTAGGAACTCCTTTAGGTAAAGCAACATCAGCTCCTATACTTAAGGCATCTTGCTTTAAAATATTAGCAGCCCCACAACTAATTTCCTTAATAAAAAATACAAACTCACACTTTTTTTTACTCATTATTTCCACGCCTGCTTTATCTACTCCAATTTTTTCCATTAATGCTTTTAAATTAACTTCTTTATTTAACTTATAAATTTTCATTTTCTCTCCTTAAAAGCCAATAAAACATAAGTAAGAATAGATTTTTTATCAATATTAAACTCAAGCATCAATAAAGCATCGTTGATTGCTTTTAATTTTTCTTCATTTACCTCTTTTTTTAAAAGTTCTTTAAATATTGCTTTAATCTCTTCTTTTTCCAAATCTTTATTTAAAAGCTCCAAAATTAATTCATTTGTAATAGTCTTTATTTCAAATTTTCTATCTTCAACCTCATACGTTTTTTTTTCTACAACAAGTCTTGATAAAACGGTATCAAGTAATTTATATTTAGAATCAGTAATTAATATAAACTCTACGTTTTTAGGAGACTCTTCAAGTAGTTTAAGTAAAGCATTTTGAGCAAAAACATTATATTTTTTAGCCGCAATTACTATAACTTTTTTTTTATTTTCGGCAATATAAGCTAATCGCTTTATTTCTTCAACATTTTCTACTTTAAGTTCATCAACAAAAATTAACTCATCATACGAAAGCTCATTAATAAGTTTTTCAAAATTATTTGTAATTATTGCTTTATTCAAATTTCAACTTCTCCAAAAATAACAGCTTTAATAGACTCGTTTACAATAAACGCTAGATCCAAAAGTTTTTTATCTAAATTTACATCAAGAGACTTTAAATAAAAATTTCTTGAAAGATCGTTATCCATAATCCAATAAAAAGAATTTTCCTTTCTTCTTGTAAATTTTAAAAGATGGGTCTCTTTCCCAATATACCAGAAAATATATTCTTCATAAGCAATATTTAACATATCTTCAATCATATCAAATTGCTCAGGATGCCTTGCTATTTTAATTTGAGGAACTATTTTTGTTAGATCAAAAATTGGAATAAAAGAAGGCTTAAACTCATTAAAATTATTAATTTTATTGATTAAATATTCGCTATACCACTCCCTTTCTTCATCGGTTACTATCAATATAGCCTTTCCATCTACTAAATGAGCCAAAAATTCAGAAAGAAGAGGAACAAAATCAAGTCTTCTCTCTTCCATCCATTTAATCGAATGCTTTCTAATTAAATCAATTATAAAGCGATTTAAATCCATTATTTATCCAATTCATAAGCTTTATGAAGGGCTCTTACCGCTAATTCTCCATATTTTTCATCTATCACCATAGAAATTTTAATTTCGCTTGTTGAAATCATTAAAATATTTATGTTTTCCTTTGCTAAAGTTTTAAAAGCCGTTGCCGCAACGCCCGAGTGAGATTTCATACCAACGCCCACAACACTAACTTTTGCAATAGAATCATCATACTCAATAGACTCAGATTTTTCTTCGTATTCTTTTAAAACTTCTTTTGTAAGTTCAAGCTCGGTTTGAGGAACGGTAAAAGTTAAATTAGCTTTATTGTCTTTACCAACATTTTGAACAATCATATCTACATTAATATTTTTATCGGCAAGTTTAGAAAAAATCTCAGCACTAATTCCAGGTCTATCTTCTACTCCAAAAATACTAACTCTTGCTTGGTTTTTATCAAGTGCAATTCCACTAACAAGTACTTTTTCCATATCTGGCGTCTCCTTTGTAATTAATGTTCCTTTCTTATCAGGTTCAAAAGATGATTTTACTTCAATATCAACTCCAAGCTTTTTTGCAAGCTCAACTGAACGAGATTGCATAACTTTTGCTCCAAGAGAAGCAAGTTCTAACATTTCATCATAACTTATAACATCAATCTTCTTTGCCTTTGGCTCAATTCTTGGATCAGTAGTATAAATTCCATCAACATCCGTATAAATTTCGCATTTATCCGCATTTAAAGCACCAGCTATTGCAACTGCCGTTAAATCGCTTCCTCCCCTACCTAAGGTAGTTACATCTCCTTTTTCGTTAATCCCTTGAAATCCAGCAACAATTACTACTTTTCCTTCTTTTAAGTATTTTTGCATCTTTTCAGGATCAATATCCATAATTCTTGCTTTAGTATGATCGCTTGTAGTTTTTATTCCAGCTTGACGACCCGTTAAAGCAATTGCCGGAATTCCCATTGCTTGAAGAGCAATAGACAAAAGAGCGCTCGTAACTCTCTCTCCGCTACTAACCAGCAAATCAACTTCTCTTTGAGGAGGAGTTTTACTAAAATGATTTGCCCACTCCAGCAATTTATTAGTCTCTCCAGCCATAGCAGATACTACAACAACAACATCATCCCCTCTTTCTTTATATTTTTTAACAATATTTGCTACATTTTGAATTCTATCCAAATTTCCTACGCTAGTTCCGCCAAATTTTTGAACTACTAACATCAATCTCCTTTATAAATAACCTTCTTTTTTAAAATATTCAAGCACTTTTTTATAAACGGGTCTTTTAAAAGATTTTACATATTTAAATACTTCTTCAACAGGTACAAATTTATACTCTTTAAATTCAGGAATTTCGGTATTTAAATTAATTTTAGCTTTTGGTTTTAATTTAACTAAAAAATACTTTTGAGTTTGCCCATCATATGGATACATTTTTTCCGCTATTTTTTTAGGAAAATCATAACTTAGCCACTCTGGCATTTCAGCTATTATTTCTACTTCATTTGTTCCAATTTCTTCTTTTAATTCTCTTAACAAAGCTTCTTTTGGATTTTCTCCTTCATCAATTCCACCTTGAGGGAATTGCCAAGCATCAACATCAGTCCTTTTTGCAATTAAAATTTCTACTTTTTCAGGATATTTAGATGACAAAACAACTGCTGCTACGTTTGGTCTGTATTTTTTCAACCTCTACACCTTTTTTTAGTAAAATTATAACGAATAAATTAAGAATGGAAAATGGAAATTAAACAATGAAAAACAAAAAAAGCGAAAAATTGCTATATATTCATATTCCATTTTGCGATAGCAAGTGTAATTATTGCGCTTTTAATTCATATACAAACCTTAACCATTTAAAAAGTAAATACTTCGATGCAATAAAAACCCAATATTTACATGAAGCCAAAGAAATCAATTTTAAAACGCTTTTTATTGGAGGCGGAACTCCTTCAACAATGAATATTCAATTTTACGAAAAACTAATTAAATTAATCGAAAAAAACATAAAAAACGCCATTGAACTTAGCATCGAATGTAATCCTAACGTAAATTACGAATGGCTAAAAGAGATAAAAAATCTAGGATTTAATAGAATAAGTTTTGGAGTTCAAAGTTTTAATGAAAAAAAATTAAAATTTTTAAATAGAAACCATTCAAAAATCCAGGCAATTAACTCAATCGAAAATGCAAAAAAAGCCGGATTTGATAACATAAATTTAGACTTAATTTATTCAACCGCAATAGATTCTAAAAATTTACTACAAAAAGACTTACAAATAGCCTTTTCATTGCCAATTACTCATATAAGTGCTTATTCTTTAACAATAGAAAAAAATTCAAAATGGGAAAATCAATTTGATAAAAGAAAATATGATGAAGAACTTGAAATTTGGTTTATAGAAAAAATAAAAGAAAAATTCTCTCAATACGAAATTTCAAATTTTGGAAAACCATCTATTCATAATCTTGGATATTGGAAATTAAAAGAGTATATAGGAATAGGAGCTGGAGCAGTAGGATTTGACAAAAAGAAAAGATATTACACCCAAAACAACGTATATGAGTATATCAAAAATCCAACAAAATACAAATACGAATATCTACGCGAAGAAGATATAAAAAAAGAAAAAGTATTTCTTGGTCTTAGAAGCATAGTTGGATTTGAAGAAAATATTTTAAATCAAAACGAAAAAGAAAAAGTAAAAATTTTAATTAAAGAACAAAAACTCTACAAAAAAAACGGAAAAATATTTTCCTATGATTTTTTACTTGCCGATGCCATGAGCTTATTTATTTTAGACTAATTACCAAGGAGCAATCACACTCCAAATTTTAGCAAACCAGTTTTGAGTAGTATATCTTCTCATACTGCCTTGAGATTCATACGCTATTTTTGCATCCGCTATGTATTTGCTATCAATGGTATTATCAGGGCTAATGTCTTCTGGTCTAATTACTCCGCTAATTTTTATGATTTGTTTTTCTCCATCCACATAAATTTCTCTTGTTCCATAAATATAATAATTTCCATTTGCAAGTATTTTTACTATCCTCGCGGTAATAGTAGTTTGAAATTGCTCTTTTCTTTGCATCGAACCACTACCTTGAAAAGTCCTACTAGAATTCATAGAAGGCAAACTCAAAGAAATACCAGTTTTTCTAATATTATGAGAACTTCCATTTATACTAACACCCCCACTAATACTTGCATCAAACAATCCACCTGCATCGGCATTTGACTCGCTAAGTTTTTTACTTGATTGAGAACTTTGAGAAATTTGTTCTGTAATTACAACAGTTACAATATCGTTAACTTTTTTAGCTTTAGTATCCGAAAAAAGATTATCGCCATTTGTAAAAAGAGAACCCGGATTATTTACTTGTTCAACTTCTTTGCTTGGCATTTCTTGAACATATTTTGGAGGAGTCATCTCAATAGTAGGATCCATTGGATGAGTAGCACAACCTATAAAAAAAATTCCAAAAACAAATAATAAAGATTTTTTAAGCATTTTTTGCCTTTTTTCATTCAAAAAGCAAAAAATGTTCCAAATAATCCACTCTATTTCCACCTTTATGTTTAGCTAAAAACAATGCTTCTTCTGCTCTTTTTAAAAGTTTTTCAAAATCATCATCATATCTAAGCTCACATATTCCTATGCTTAAAGAGACGCTAAAAGTATTCTGAAATAAATGTTTTTTAACCTTTTCGTTAATACAAGAAGCTAATTCATACGCATTTTTTATAGAAGAAAAAGTTATAATTAAAAACTCATCCCCTCCATATCTTCCAATCAAATCACTATTATTTAATTCCTCTTTTATAAGTTCTGTCAATTCTTTTAAAACCAAATCTCCTACTTTTTGTCCATAAAATTTATTTATCTCTTTAAACGAATCCACATCTATCAATAAAACGCTAAGAGGCATTTTTTCTTCTTTAGCTAAAAAAACATATTTAGATAACAAATCCAACAAATAATTTCTCCTAAAAACCGAAGAAACCTCATCAATTCTTCTAATTTTATCTAATTGAATAGATAAAGTTTCTAACTTTTCTTTAAGTCTAAACATATAAAAAGACATCGTAGAAGAAAATACGAAAATCACAACAAAAAAAACTCCCAAAAGATATGGCAATATATTTTCATTAATAAAAAGCCAATATTTTAAATAAAAATATAAAATAAAAGTTAATGTCAAAGCTAAAACAAAATCTTTAAATATAATTTTTCTCATCTTTTTAATTTCCTTTTAACCTACTAACAGCACTTTTTAAATCGTTCTGTCTCATAATATATTCACCAACTAAAAACGCATCAACCCCATATTCATGAAGTTTTTTAACCGTTTCAAAATTATTAATTCCACTTTCAGCCACAATTATAACATCTTTTGGAAGCTTTGGTATAAGCTTTCTTGAAAGTTCCATATCCATTTCAAAAGTCTTTAAATCTCTATGATTAAATCCAATAATATCTGTATTAATTTCCAAAG
>JAMORJ010000116.1 GCA_027063595.1 Nautiliaceae bacterium
TTCTTACAAAAAATTTATTTTTTCCAACTTCAGCAACCGAATCAAAACTTAAAAGGTTTTTTAAAAATTCTTTTTCCTTTTGATAATCGTTTTTTAAATTCTCAATACTAAGAGATAAATTTTTAAAAATTAGTTTTATCTTTTCGCTTTCAAAATAATTTTTACTTGGATATTTAAAAGTTCCTTTTATTTTTTCCCACTTAATCTGAGAATCAGGAAAAACTATATTGCCATTAAAAACTTTGTAATTATAAACTTTAAAATTTGGAGTAATTACTATAAATTTTATTTTGTCTTTTACATAAGGAGTTAAATCTGCGCTTTTTAATTTCAGCTCTTTAATATCACCTAAAAAATCAACGGTAGTTACTGGCAAATTTTTAAATTTTGTCTCCACAATCGCTCCAATATAATCTACTTCCTTTAAATTCAAATTTTTGCCAGGAATTTTTACTTTAAAAACCCTATCTGTTTGAATATAACTACTCTTATTTTTAATCTCTCTTATTTCAATACCTTGCTTTTTAAGATTCTCAAGCATTTTATTAAATTTTGCATTCATCAACTTTCCAAATACAAAAGGAGTAATGGCAATCATAAACAAAAAGGTGAAAAACATTACGATAAATTTATTTCTCATTAATTTCCTTTAACATTTCTACTAAAAATTTTGCACTAACTTTGCTTGATTCTTCCAAAAACTTATCAAAATCAACCCCAGCACCTTCTTCTGCCGTATCGCTAATTGCCCTTAACATAAAAAAAGGTACATCTAACGTCCAACACACATTTCCAACAGCTCCGCCCTCCATTTCAATAGCACTTGCGTTAAAAGTTTTTTTAATCCACTCTTTTTTTTCTTTATTATGAATAAATTGATCTCCGCTTGCAATAATTCCTTCTTTTAATTTTATATCTAATTTTTTTGCTACGCTTTTAGCAATATCATTTAAACCTTTATCGCAATCAAAATAAACTTTACTCTCAGGCACAAATCCAGGCTCATACCCAAATACGGTTAAATCAATATCATGTTGACAAGTTTTAGTAGCTATTATTAAATCACCTATTTTCAAATCCTCATCAACAGCCCCAGCTACTCCGCTAAATAAAACTTTTCTAGCATTAAACTTTTCAATCATAATGGTAGCTGTAGTTGCAGAATTTACTTTTCCAATTTTGCTATAAGCTAAAACCAAATCTTTATTTTGAAATCTCGCTAAATAATATTTATTTCTTCCATAATCTATAACTTCTTTTACTTCCACATATTCTAAAATGGGTTCTAATTCTTCTCTCATAGCACATAAAATTCCTATCATTACTCACCTTTTCTTAAAAAATACTTTTGAGTTAGAGTTAATTTATGATTAAGCTCACATTCAATCAAATCTTCATCAAAATATTTAGCTTCTTTTTCAATTTCTCCTTTTGGATTTACAATTTTGCTCTTACCCCAAAATCCAAGCCCATCTTCAAACCCAACTCTATTACAAAAAGCAACATACCCTCCGCTAAGAATTGCGATATTTTTAAGAATAGCGTTCCACTGCTCTTCAATCAATAATCCATTATTTTTAAATTCTCTTGCTGGAGATGCCGAAATTACAATATTTAAATCAGGCTTTTCTTTAGAAATAAATTCCATCGCATCCCCGCTAAAAACATCTTCGCATATAAATATAGAGGTTTTTCCAAATTTAGTCTCAAAACTCTTAAACCCGCTACCTCTAAAAAAAAATCTTCCTTCTTCAAAAACTCCATATGTAGGAAGATGAACTTTATCGTATCTAAAAAAAACATCCCCTACGTAAATAGCCGAATTAAAAATTTTCCCCTTATCTTTGATAGCCGCGCCAAATACAACATCTTTATCAAAACTTAAATTCCTAAAAAAATCCTCTTCAAAAGCGTCTTCAAGCAACGCATCTTTTATTTTGTATCCATTCATTGAAAGTTCAGGAAAAACAATTAAATCGGCACTGCTTTTTTTTATAAACTCTACATGTTTATCGAGATTATTAGGAGAAAGTTTAGGGCGAATTTGGGCAAGAGCTATTTTCATAACGATAATACCTTTTCCAAGCTTTTTATATCCACGATTGGGTAAGTTTTTTTACTAGTTATTTTTCTATTTATTCCCATTAAAACTTTTCCGCCAAATTCGACAAAAAAGTCCGCTTCATTTTCGTAATTTTTTATACTTTGTTTATATAAAACAGGCTTTATAAGTTGAACTGGCAATAACTCAAGAGCTTCTTTTTTAGTTGTATATTTTTTTGCCGTTACGTTGCTAACCACTGGTTTAAATTCATCTTTTAGATATTCTTCAAGTAATTCTTTTAAAGGTTCAACTGCTACTTCAAGTAAAGGAGCATGCGATGCAACGCTCATATTAAGAAGCATTACCCTTTTTGCTCCAGCTCCTTTTAAAATATCCTCAAGCTTTTCCAAATCTTTTCTTATTCCAGCAATTACTATTTGTCCATCGCTATTGTAATTAGCAGGATATACTCTAAGATTACTCTCTTTACAAATTTTTTCTACTTTCTCATCTTCAAGCCCAAGCACAACCATCATAGATCCAGCTTCTTTCTCAAACGCTTTATTCATAAGTTTACCTCTTTCGTGCACCAATTTAATTGCATCGGATAAATTCAAAGCTCCAGCGGAATACAAAGCACTAAATTCTCCAAGAGAATGTCCCAAAGAAAAATTATAAGTAAAATCTTTGTTTTCTTTAAAAAGTTCATACGCAATTGCACTAAATAATAAAATAGCAGGT
>JAMORJ010000117.1 GCA_027063595.1 Nautiliaceae bacterium
TTCTAATTTATTAATTCCCAATAAAGTTAAATTATCTCTAAACAAATAAACTAATACAACTGACACTACAATACTTATATAATCAAAGATTATTAAAAAAAATTTACTAACAATATCTTTCATTTATCACCTTACCTACAAACTCTTTAATCTCTCTCTCAAATCTATCTCTGCTAAATCTCTCAGCCCATTTTCTTATGTAATTATAATCAAATTTTTTTGTTTCAAATTCTTTAACAGCTTCATTTATACTTTTAACACTTTGATTTTCAAAAAATACCCCTGTTTTTTCATTTACACTCTCAGTAGTCCCTCCCTTATTTAAAGCAATTACAGGTGTCCCGCAAGCCTGGGCTTCAACGGGAGTTATACCAAAATCTTCAATGGCTGCAAACACAAAAGCTTTTGCTTTTTGAATGATTTTAATAGCTTCATCTTCTTCTAAATATCCCATTAACTCAATATTGCTTTTTGCTATTTTTTTAATATTTTCAAACTCTTCCCCATCTCCTATGACTATTAGTTTTTTGCCGTTTTCATTAAAGGCTTTTACAATTAAATCTACTCTTTTATACCCTACAAGCCTTGACATTGTTACATAATAATCCTCTTTTTTAGTACATAAAGTAAATTTATCCACATCAACGGGAGGATAGATAACAATACTATCTTTTCTATAAACTTTCTTAATTCTTTTTTGAATAAATTTTGAATTTGCTATAAAATAATCAACTCTCCCAGCCCCCACATAATCCCAAATTCTTATTTTATGCAAAAAATATTTAACAATCTGCCTTTTAGGAAATGATAAATTATTTGTATAATCTAAAAACATATCCCACGCATATCTCATAGGAGTGTGACAATAGCATATATGAAGCTGTTCTGAGTGTGCTAAAACATTTTTAGCAACAGAATGAGAAGAAGAAAGTATCAAATCATACTCCCTTAAATCAAAATTCTCCACTGCATAAGGAAAAAGAGGCAAATAATTTCTAAATTTTTCTTTAAAAGGCAAATTTTGAATAAAAGAAGTTTTTGCATACTTACCTTTTAAAATAATATTTCTCTCTTTTTCATTTAAAAAATCAACCAGACTAAATACATCACTATCAGGATATAAACTAGTAAAACTTTCTATACACTTCTCAGCCCCGGCATAAGTTGTAAGCCAATCAGCAACAATTGCTGTTTGCATCACTTTAACTTAAATTTTTTATAAAATTTTTCTTTTGCCAAAGACAACATATATTTATCTCCTTCGCTATCTCCATATGCATAAATATCATCATATTCTTCCAAATTATATTTTTCCAAAATTCTTAATACTTTTTCTTTCCCATAACAATTGTTATTTTTAAATTTACCGGTTATTATTTTATCCTTAATTTCTAGCTCTGTAGAAACCAATTCAAAATTGTTTTTATTACACCACGGTTCTAACCAACATTTCAAAGAAGCAGAAACAATTACTATTTTAAAATTTAACTTCTTTAATTTATCCAATTCTTCCTTTGCATCTTTTCTAACAATCTTATCAATTCTATTTAATGAATAGTCTGTAGCTTTTTCTTTAAAAGAATCTATCGAAGTATCTTTAAATAAAATAGTAAAAATTTTTTCTTTTGCAATAGAGTTGTTAATCAATTTTAATTTATAACCAAGCAATACAGGTAAAGCTTTAACTATTTTATAAAAAAATTCTATTTTTCTATCTTTAAAATAAAAAAAACAAAAATCATATAAACTATCCTTAGAAGTTATAGTTCCATCAAAATCAAAAAAGGCTATTTTTTTCAAATACTTAACCTTTTAAAAATTTTTTCTGGAATATGAATAATTATGCACATAATCCATTTCCATATCCACTTAGTATATAAAATATCCTTACCTTTCTGTTGAGCTCTAAAAATATCTTTTGCAACTTCTTCAGGCAAAGCAGTTAATTTTTTCGGTAATTCTAAATTCTTAGTCATTTTAGTTGCAACAAATCCCGGTTTGACAGTAAGAACATGTACATTTGAATTAAAAAGTCTATTCCTAAGACCTGATAAATAAGTAGTAAAAGCACTCTTAGCAGAACCATAAAGATAATTACTTTTTCTTCCTCTATCTCCTGCCACCGAACTAATACCTATAATAAATCCTTTTCTTCTTTTTTCAAAATCATTTGCAATAATATTTAAAATACTAACTACTCCCGTATAATTTGTATCAATTATTTTTTTACACTCTTTAAAATCATTCTCCGCCTTTTTTTGTTCTCCCAAATATCCAATCGCAGAAATTACTCCTATAGGCTTTTTGGGTAAAGAATTATAAAAATTTTCATGTTGTTCAAAATCCAATACATCAAA
The DNA here is from genome assembly GCA_027063595.1 of Nautiliaceae bacterium. GTDB lineage: Bacteria > Campylobacterota > Campylobacteria > Campylobacterales > Nautiliaceae > Caminibacter. Next base: position 2,358 of record JAMORJ010000117.1, read on the forward strand.
TTTAAATATTTCCACCTTAACTTTATTTCTAATCTCAATATCCTTTGCAATTTTTTTCAAATTATTAATATTTCTTGAAGCAAGATATAAATTATACTCATTTTTAGCATATTCTCTTGCAATTGCTATAGCAATATCACTATTAGCTCCTAATATTAAAATATATTCATCTTTCATATTTGTACCCTCCTAGATTGTAAAGAATTAAATTTTATATCCATTCCGTTCTCTTTTCTAAATTTCCTAAATTTATCAATATTAGGATATCCTTTTTCAAATACTTCTTTTGATACTCTAACATCTTTTGCTAAATAAATACGTCCTCCATATTTTAAAACAATTTTATCAAGCTTATTTAATAACTCAAACACTTTATTACTTATTTTAAAATCTAAAGCCAAACTATACCCTTCCAAAGGAAAGGATAA
>JAMORJ010000118.1 GCA_027063595.1 Nautiliaceae bacterium
ATAGGATTAAAAATTAAAGTTATAGATGGTGAGAAAGAAGCTTTTTTTGGAGGAGTTGCAGCGGCTAATTTACTTTATGAAAAAAATGGAGTTACTATTGATATAGGTGGAGGAAGCACTGAGTTTGCCCTTATTTTAAATAGAAAAGTTGAAGATACTATTTCTCTTAAGCTTGGGACGGTAAGGCTTAAAGAATTATTTTTTGATAAAGGAGACATTGAAGGTGCCAAAAAATATATTCAAGAAGAGCTAAAAAAATTAGGAAAAGTTTTTAATTCTTCGAAAGTATTTGGAATTGGAGGGACTATTAGGGCTTTATCTCAAGTAATTATGAAAAAAATCGAGTATCCATTAGATATTCTTCATGGGTTTACTTATTCTTTTGATGAGCATAGAAAGTTTTTGGAATCTATTGTAAAAATGAGTGATGAAGAACTTTTAAAAATTGGAATAAAAGCAGAAAGACTTGATGTTATAAGACCTGGAACTTTAATTTTTCTGGAAGCTCTTAAATATTTAGGAGCAAAAAAAATAATTACAAGTGGAGTTGGGGTAAGAGAAGGAGTATTTTTAACTGATTTACTTAGAAACGATAATTTTAAATTTCCTGAAAATTTTAATCCTTCTGTTAGGACAATTATGGATGTTTATCAAATTGATAGAAAAATTGCTTCTTATGAGGCAAAAATTGCGCTTGAGTTGTTTGATTTGTTAAAAGATGATTTGAAGCTTGAGGATAAATATAAAAAGCATTTGACTTATTCTATTAAACTTTCTAGAGCTGGAGAACTTATTGATTTTTACGAAGCTCATAAACATACGGATTATATTTTATTAAATTCTCTTCATTATGGTTTTAGTCATAGTGATAGGCTTTTAATTTCAAAGATTATAAGGTTTCATAAGAGAAAAAAAATTAAAAAGAAAGAAATTGAAAAATATAAATTTTTACTTCCAAAAAGAGAAGTGCTCTCTAAACTTTGTAATATTTTTTGGGTGGCCAAAGTTGTAAATCAAAATCTCTCAATGCCAAAAATTGAGATTATTAAAGAAAACGGTAAAATTATTATTAAGGGAGAAAATTTATATTTAGCAAAAGAGAGATTAAAAACTAGAGATTTATGCTTTGATGTGGAGATTTATGATGGATGCAAATAAACTAAAAAAAATTGTTTATATTATACACGTAATAGTATGGTTTTTTATGGTAATATTATTCATGGAAGATGTTTTAACATGGAGATATATCTTTAATTTAAATTATAATAGCTTTTTAGGGAATTTTTTGTATACTTTTGGGGATAACAAAATTATATTTTTTATTTTAGGTTTGTATGTTACACTTTTTATGATAGCTGGTTCTTTTTTTGCGATTATATTTATGTATAATTATCATTTATTAAATGGTTATAAAATTAATAATTTACAATATTTTCTTAAGGTGACTATATATCATTCTGTTATTTATATACCTTTTGTTTTTTTATTTTTAAAATTGTTAGATAATCCTTGGTTATTGGTTATATTAATTATTACAGTTATTTTTTTTCATCTATATTTGTCTTATGACTATATAAAAAAAGGGTATTCAATAGAACTGATAGAAAAAAGTAAATTTTTATTTATATTTGCGGGAATTTTAGTTTTTATTGGTCTTAGTATGCTTTTGAATAAAAAAGGAGATATTTCTGTTTTTTTTATTGTATTGTTTACAATTATTATATTATTTACAATATTTTTGACAATAATAATATATTCTAATTATATTATATTAGAGCTGTTTTTTTTTAAAGCGAATACTATCTTCCGAACGAAAGACATTAAATTTTTTTTAGGATTTGTATTTTCGATTGCAGTAATTTATATAATTATTTTTGCTTTTTTAAATTTTTTATCGTATAAAGAAAAAAATATACAAGAAAGTCTTACTTATAATCTCTTTTTCAATGGTCTTTTTATATCTAAGACCCCATTTCCATACACTTTAAAATTACCTAAATATTGGATTGAATATATAAATCATAACAAAATTTGTGGATTGTCTGAGTTTAGAGGAATAGAATTTAATTTATCTAATATGGATAATTTACCGATTAATTCGCAAGAAAGAATATTTTTTTATGATATAAATAATACAAGAAGATTGGTTATTTTGTTAAAAGAAGTTGTTCCACAATATCAAGCTGTTATTAACAATAAATTTTTGAATTTTTATATTGAAGATTATTCAATGATTTATAAAGTTCTTGATATAGGGTGTATAAAACGTTAGTTTTTTAATCTTAATTCTTCATCAAGAGTCTTTTTCATTTTTTCTCCAAGTTTTTTATAAATTACTGTAAATACTGTTACTATTACGATTACCCAAATGCTACTTTGTAAGCTTGAAGGGTTGTGTATTAGATTGTATCCTATTAAAATTATTACAGATAAAAAACAAAGTATGCTTCCTAAGAGCGATATAAAAGCATTTGAATTGGTTATTTTTCTTAGTTTAAAATTTGCCAAATTTACTAATCCAAAAATTACTAGAAATCCGAAACTTCCAGCGATTGAAATATTTTCTATATTAAAACTAATTGCAAAAATTATTGCAAGAAGTCCTAAAATTATCATACCTTCGTATCCATTTTTTATTTTTTTTGCAAAATCTTTAGGAATTTCTCCAAGTTTGGCAATTAAATATCCAGCTCTTCCAGCCCCATAAATCGTGGCGTTAATTGCGCTTGCTGTTGAGAGCATAGCAGCTATTGCTATAATTGCAAATCCGGTATTTCCCAATAAAGGTTTTGCAGCAATTGCAAGTACATAATCTTTAGCTTGTTTTGCAGTTTGAAAATCTACATTTGCAATTGTTACTATTGCAATGCTTACATATAGCAACATTACAAAAATAACGCTTGCAAAGAATGCTTTGGGAAGAGTTGTTTGAGGATTTTCTACATCTTTTGCAGCGTTTGCTATTAATTCAAATCCTTCGTATGCTAAAAATATTATCAATCCTCCGGTAACTATTTTAATAAAATTTTCCCAATATTTTGGAGACAATCTATCAAAATGATTAGCTGTATAAAAACCGATAATTATAAATCCGATTAGGATTGCAATTTTAATATAAACTAATATATCTTCCGCTTTTCCTGTTAGAAAAGCTCCCATTAAATTAATTAATACGAAAATGGAAATTATCCCAATTGCTGATAATTTATAAAACCAAATTACTTTTTTTCCAAAAAATAAAGCACTTGCGTAGTTTCCAAAAGCCGAGGCGTATAAAGAAAGCATTATGACATAAGAAATTAAAAGTAAATTGTTTATAATTGAAGAAAAGGTATTGTTTCCAAACGCTTGAACGATAAATTCGATACTTCCTCCTTCGCTTGGAAATTTTATAGAAAGTTTTGCGTAAGAATAGGCGGTAATTAAGGCTATAAGCCCAGCTATTAAAAATGCAATTGGAGCCGCTCCTTTTGCAAGGTCTATAGTTAAACCAAGAACGGCAAAAATACCTCCTCCAACCATTCCTCCAACGCCAATACTAAACGTTTCTAAAAATCCTAATTTTTTCAAAATGAAGTTCCTAAAGAAAATTCAAATTTTTGTAAATCATCGTCGCTTTTGCTTTGAATTGGCCATGCCCAAATTAGACTAATAGGACCCATTGGAGTTATCCAATCTATTTGGAATCCATATGAGCTTCTGACAATATTTAAGCTATTCTCTCCAATTGCTCCATAATCAATAAATCCGGTTAACCATATTTTGTGTTTTTCGCTAATAGGAGTTGATATTTCTGGTCCCGTTACAAATTCTACTTTTCCTCCAATTAAATTACCTTTACTATCTTTTGGAGAAATTGAATACCAAGAAAAACCTCTAACGGTGGTTGAGCCTCCAAGATAAAATTTTGTGCTAATTGGCAAATATCCATTTTCTATTATTTTTCCAGCAGTAGCTCTATATTTTAAAACGGCTATAGTATTATATGTACTATCTGTAAGAGGATAAAAATATTTTGCTTTTGCTAATGTTTTTATATATTTTTCGTCTCCTCCAATACCTGCGTATTGGATTGATCCGGATGCAATGATTCCTGTAGTAGGGAAGAAATAATCATCGGTGTTGTTATAATTAATTCCTAATGTTATATAACTTTTTGTACTGTGAGGTTTAACATATTCTTCTGTAATGGAATAATCGCTAAGATGAGACTTTATGTATCCATAAGTAATGTTTGCGCTTGTGTAACGATTTAGAATTCGACCAATGCCTATATTTCCACCTGTTTGGCGAGTTGTATAAGAAATTCCTTCAAACTTAGTTTTAAATAAAGAAAAATTTAAAGAATATTGGCTATCTAGTACTCTTGGGTTAAATAAAGAGAGTTTAAAAGTAGTTGTTTTGGCTGAAATATCGGCATTTGCACTGATGGTTTGTCCGCTACCAAAAACGTTTTTTTCCGTAACCGAGAAATTAAATCCAAGTTTGCTGTAACTTCCGTAACTAATTCCAGCTCTTAAAGTTCCGCTTAATCCGTCTTTTGCCGTAACCAATAAATCCATTTGATTATTGGATACAGGGATTTTTTTAATTTCTATCTTTTCGTAATAACCTTTTCTTTTTAATGCATTGATACTATCCGTATAATCGGTGTATGAGAATTTATCTCCAGGAGCTAAGTAAATGTTTCTCCTTACTACTCTATCTAAAGTTTTGTCGTTTTCTTGGATGATAACATTTCTAATGTAAACTATGTTTCCTGGAACGACTTTGTAAGTTATGTATGCATAGTTTTTTTCTTTTTCTATTTGAGGATATACTTTTACATAAGCATATCCTTCGTCCATGAAACTATGAGATATGTTTTCTATATCTTTTCTAAGGGCGGAGATATTAAAATATTTATCTTTTTTAAGTTTTAATTCTGGTAAGTTTACTTTAATGTTTTTTGGATAGTCAATTGAAACTTTTTTTACTATGTATCTTTTGCCTTCGAAAATTTTATAATCTATATCAGCAAAATAACTATCAAGATTTGTATTGGCAAAAGGAGTTGAAATTTTTGAATCCATATATCCTAAATTGTAATAAAAATCTTGTAAGTTTTGTTTGTCTTTAATTAGTTTTGCTACATTTAAAGTACCATCGTTAACAAAGGGTAAAAAGCTCCAAAACGTTGGAGGTTTGTTTTCGATTAACTTTAAAAGTTTTTCTTTTTTTAATTTTGCTCCAATAAAATTTACGCTCCTAATTGTTACTTTATTTCCTTTATTTATGATAATTACGAGTTTTATTGAGTTGTTAGCAATTGGGATTATTTTTGTATTTACGATTGTATTAAAATAACCTTTTGAGAGATAAAATTCGGAAATGAAACTTTTTAAATCGTTTAATCTTTCTTCTTGAAGGATTTCTCCTCTTTTTGGAAGTAGATTGTTTTCTTTTAAGTATTTTTTTAATTCTTCTGATAGATTTTTCGTTTCTACAGATAAGATTGTTGGTTTTTCTTTACAAATAAATTTTAATATTCCATTGGAAAAATCTACTTTAATTGTTTGAAAGTATCCTGTTTCGTATAATTTTTTAATTGCATTATCGATTTTTTCTATATTGTATTTTGAATTTGGAGTAAGTTCTGTTATTGCGTTTGCGCTTGTTTTTGAGATATGAATTAAACCTTCGTATTCTATTTTTTTTATTTCGGAAGCTAAGAGCATAATTGGCAACATGAAAATCATATATTTTTTCATAATTCTCCTTTTGACTTGATCAATAAAATTATATCTAAAATTGTGATATAATTTTTGAAAAAAGAGGATAAATGGTTTGTGCGATAGTTGGTTTGGGATTAATGGGAGGAAGTTTTGGTCTTGCTACGAGAAATTATTTTACTAAAATAATAGGAGTTGATCATAATAAATCTCATTGTAAAGATGCTTTAAAGTTAGGGCTTGTAGATGAAATAGTAGAGCTTAAAGATTTGGAAAAAGCGGATGTAATAATTTTGGCTATTCCTATTAGGGGTATTATAAGCGTATTAAATAAACTCTCTAAACTTTCTTTAAAAAAAGATGTTACCATTATCGATTTTGGTTCTACAAAAGAATCTATAATAAAAGAATGCCCAAAAAATATTAGAAAAAATTTGGTAGCCTCTCATCCAATGACGGGAACTGAATATTCTGGTCCAAATGCGGCTATTGCCGATTTATATAAAAATAAAATTATGGTGGTTTGCGATATTGAAGATAGTGGAGAAAAGCAAGTAGAGACTGCTTTTGATATTTTTAAGTTTTTGGAGATGAAAGTTAAAATTATGAATTCAAAAGAGCATGATAGACACGCAGCATTTATCTCTCACATGCCTCATATTGTTTCATTTTCTATTGCAAATTCAGTTCTTAATCAAGAAGATAGAGAGCATATAGTAACTTTAGCGGCTGGTGGGTTTAAGGATATGAGTAGACTTGCTAAAAGTAATCCTGAAATGTGGGGAGATATTTTTAGAGAAAATAAAAAAAACTTGTTAGATTCTATTGAGGCTTTTAAAAAAGAATTAAAAAAAGCAAAAGATATGATAGAAAACGAAAAATGGGAAGAGCTTAAAAGATGGATGGCAAAAGGGAATGAGCTTCATAAAATTATGTAAAGAAATATCTAATGCTACCAAATCCTATAGCTTTGGAAGATTTAATTTTTTCTACTTCTTTATTACTTACAATTCCTCCAAGAGCAATAATTCTTGGATGTAATTTGATAGCTTCGTTTAAGATTTCTACACCAAGTCCTATTCTTCCTTTTGAGTTAAAAATTGGAGAAAATGTAATAAAATTTGCGTTTTTTGCTTTTTTTATTTCTTCGAAATTATGGGTAGAAGCTATTGTTATTTTATTTTTGTATTTTTCTATTTTTTCGATTTCAGACGATGGAATGTGGATTCCATCAAATATTTCCAATAGTTTGTCGTTTTTTAAGGAATGAAGGTTTATAAATACTTTTGAATAATTCTTTGCGAAATTTGCAAATTTTATTATTTCTTCTTCATTAAAATATTTTTTGTTTCTATAACATACGAAATCTGGTTTATGTTTTTTTATGGCGTTAAAAATTTCGTTTAAAGAGTATTTTGGGTCTGTGATCATATATTTAAGCATATATGCTAAATCCTTGCGATGGTTTAAATTCTTCTATAATTGAGAGTAATTTTTGTAAATAGTCTTTATCTGGCGGTACTTGATTTAAAGCTTTTAATGCTTTTGGGATTAATTCATCAGGTAAACTTGATAGGGCTTTTCTTATAATTTGCTTGTCTTGATAGTTTAGATTATTAAAAAAAGATAAAAAATGATTATTAAAAGAAGATGTGTTGTTTTGAATTTTCAAATGCTGCTCCTTTTTTATAGGAGCAGCAAATTTTATTCCTAAAGAGCTTCTTCTTCTCCTGTTATAGCACCATATATATAAACGTAAGTAAGAACCATAAATACGAATGCTTGAAGGAAAGCCGAAAATGTTAAAAGTGCATACCCGGCAAGAGGAAATACCCAAGGTGCAAGCATAAGCAATACTGCTAAGAATAAATCATCACCTTTAATGTTACCAAAAAGCCTGAAAGCAAGAGAAATAATTCTTGAGAAATGAGATAGAATTTCTACCGGAAACATAAGAGGAGATAGCCATTTTACTGGTCCTGCAAAGTGAGAGATATAATGAACAAGTCCTTGAGCTTTAATACCTTCATAGTGATAATATAAAAATACAATTAAAGCAAGAGTTAAAGTAAGGTTAATGTTTCCTGTTGGAGATTCAAATCCAGGAATAATTCCAATAATGTTTCCCATAAAAATAAAAATAGCTAAGCTTCCAGCAAGTGTTAAGTATTTTCTTGCAACTTCTTCGTTTGCAACATCTTTTCCAATAGTTAGTATTCCGCTAACCGTTGCTTCCATAACATTTTGACAACCAGTTGGTACGATTTGAAGTTTTCTTGTTGCAAGTTTTGCAACGATAATCGATAAAAGTGCTGCAATGATTGTATGAATAATTAATTGAGTATATTGATCATGCCCTAAAAAACCAAAAAATAGCCACAATTCTTTCATAGAAATTCCTTTTTTTGTTGAAATTGTAACATAATTATTAAGCTTTTATTAATAGTGAATTGTGAAAAAAAAAGAAATTGTTACAAATTGATATTAAATTGTCCAATTCTATAAAGTGCAAAATCGTATTTTAAAGGATCGTTTGGATCAAATTCTTTTAATTTGTTTGTAAGTTGAATTGATGCTTCTAAATCGTAAGTTTTTCTTTTTAATAGATTTAATTTTAAAGATACTTTATGAGTATGGGTATCAAGAGGAATAATTAAATCTTTTTTGTTAACTCCTTGCCATAATCCTAAATCTAAATTGTCTTTTCTTACCATCCATCTTACAAACATATTCCATCTTTTATAAGGACTAATGCCTTTTGTTTTATTAGGAGGAATTTTTCCTATTAGAAATTCATAGCCTTTTGAACGATAAGAGTTTATTGAATAAATGGTTTTTATTATGTTTCTAATGCCATCAATTGGATTTTTATTTTTTTCGTAACCCATTAAAAAGAGTTTGTTTAGTGAATATTTTTCTTTCATTTTTTTTATTGTGTTTAAAAATTCTTCTACATCTTTTTGGGTTTGAAATCTATAATAAGCATTGTTTGAATTTAAGTTTTCTAAATCAAGAGAGTTTAAAAAATTAAGAATTGCTTTTACATTTCCGTAAGCAAATAAGGCAGCTATTAAAGCGATATATTCATCGTTATATTTTTTTGCAATTATTATTGGATCAAGTTTATTTTCGTTAACTTCGTAAATATTTTGTTGAATTAATAAGTCTAATTTATTTTTAACTTTCATTGAGTTACCTTTTGTAAAGTTTTGTGATATAATTATAATAAAAAGGAGAAATTATGATAATTAGAGGAGAGAGCAATATTATTAAAGTATATGATTTAACGCCGGTTATTGATATTGATTCTTATGATTTTTCTGATTCAAAGGAACTAGAAAGATTTCAAGATACAGTTGTTAGTTTTTTGGATGCTGGGGAAGTGGAAGCGGTTAATTTGCCAACAGATTTGATTGGAGTCGTTCCTGATAGTGCCGAGATTGAAATTAACGAAAACGTTTATACGTTTGAAGATGTAACTTATAAAAATAGAAGCGTAGATGAATTAATAACTCAAAATTTTAACGAAGGTGATGTAATATTATTGCTTCAAGCAAATGGGGATGGATATTTTGAATATGAAATAAATCCGGATATTAATGATTTACAAATTGGATATACAGCTTGTGATGTAGATACGCCAGATGAGCCGGTTTATGAATTTTTTTGCGATTTAATGTTGCCCGATGATTTATATGTAAATGAGGAAAAAATAGAATTAGTGGCAAGTAATTTTTATCCAAAAGATACTATGGTAGCTGAGGTATATAAAGTGGTTGATGGAGTACTTGAGAGAATAGCTGAAATTGATGTTATGCATTTTGGATGGGATTTGTTTGAAGATTTAATTCAAGTAGAATACGAATAGGGAATTTTCCCTATTGTTTTATGCTAAATAAGGCGTCTAACATTTGATTTATCGTAGTAATTACTTTTGCGTTTGCTTGATATCCTCTTTGAAATTTTTCAAGATTTATTAATTCTTCATCTAAGTTTACTCCAGCAATCGAGTAATACTCATTTTGAATGGAAGTTAGCAATGTTTGAGTGGTTTCTTTTTTGGAGGAGATGATATCGGCTTTATTGGCAAGGTTAGTAGTCATTTGTGAATAAAATCCAGTAATGGTATTTTGAGTGGTGATATTTCCTACATGAAACGTTATGTTTTCAAATTGAAGTTGTAATATGCTATTTGCAACTTCGTTATCTCCTTCGTTTGGGGTTTTGTATGCATGAATATTGCTTGGATTTTCTTTTAAATCTTTTCTAAGGTCTATTGTTTTTGCATCTGTTCCATCAAAAAATTTATTAATTCCAAAAGCTCCTCCGAAATTTGCCTTATCTTCATCAAGTCCAACGTATATATTCTCTTCTTGAGGGACTAAAATAAATTCTCCGTTAATTATTTGTGCTTGATATAAATCGTCTATGTCGTTGTTTGGATTATTGTCGTTATTATCATCAATGTTAGGGGTATTTATTTGAGATATAATGCCTTCAATGGTAGAATATTTTGGATCGTTTGAGTTCATGTTTATAGTAATGGTTCTTTTTGCTAAAACATTTCCGTCGTTATCGTAAGCCACGATATTAAATGTTCCATTTTCAAGAGGGATTGGTAAATCCGTATGGTTTATTTTACTTAGTGGAAGATATTCTATTTGATTTAGTGCTCTAAAAAGTAAACTTCCATCGTCTTTTATCAAAACATTTGGAGATTCTTTTTCGTCTGGCGTTACGAATTTTATTTGACCGTTTATTAATTTTGCTTTAGTTGTGGAATGTGCATCTTTAAGTGCGTTGTTAATATCGTCTATAATTTGATTTAAGCTTTTGTCTGGATCTATTCGTATGTTTATATCTTTTGTATATTTTCCGTTATTGTCATAAAGCGATAAAATTAAATTACCTTCTCTTACCGGATTGTGAAGATAACTCTCAATTATGCTTAAAGGTTTATTTGCTAGATCATTTGAAATTGAAATAGGGGAATATAAAGGATCCGTTTGAACTGATGATTGAGCTGAATATGAATAAATGGAATTAACGCTTCTAATTAGACCTTGGGCAAGAGCGTTTAGATTTGTTAGCATTTCTCCAATTATTCCGTCTTTTGAAGTAGTGTCATTATTAAATTCATATCCTCTGATTTCAAGCAATCCTCCAATTTCTCCGCCTATGTTTTTTGTGATATTTTCTAACTTAAAATCTTGTTTTTGAATAGCGATATCGTAATTTCCTTTATTGTCTATTACTTTTAATTCGTTATATTCTCCATTGTCAATTAGTGGATAACCTCCAAGTGTAATTTGATAATCTTTTGCATAATCTACGGTTTCATCTCCTTGTGCTGATATTGATTGAACATCGTTTTTATAAATGTCTACGTTTAAAAGTTCTTTTAGTCTTTTTTCTAGAGCGTCTCTTTTGTCTCTTAATTCGTTTGCGTTTGATAATTTATTGGCTTCGTGTCTTGTAATTTGTTTGTTAATGATTGCAATTTGTTTTAAAATATTATTTGCTTCGTCTATTTTTGATTTTATTTCTTGATTAATGTTGTTTTGGATGTTTGTTAATTTTTGTGTTAATTGGTGAAAAGTATCGCTTAGAGCGATTGTTTTTTGAGCAAGTTCTACTTTTACGCTTCCATCGTTTGGATTACTTGCAAAAGTTTGCCATGAATTAAAAAAATCTTTTATATTTTTAAATAATCCTTCATCTTCTATGTCGGGAAAATAGGTTGCTATTTCTTTTAAGTAGGTTTCCATAGATTCGTATTTTTTTAGTTCGCTTGAAGTTTTAGAAAGTCGATTAAAAAGAAAAGTGTCGGTAATTCTATAAATCTTAGTAATTTCAACTCCAGTTCCTATATCTCCTGGAATTGCATTTATTGAAGGAAGAGAACTAAAAACGGCTCTTTGACGAACATAATCTGGATTTGATGCGTTTGAAATGTTGTTTGATGTTGTATGAATGGCTATTTGATGAGATTGGAGCCCACTTAGAGCCGTATTTAAAGAAGTAGAAATAGCCATTTTAAGCCTTTATTTTTAAATTGGAATCAAAATTAGCAGTTTCGCTATAACTTATTTGAGTTTGATTTTTAATTTGAGCATTTAATGTATTATAAAAATTTGCAACTGTAAAAGCTAATTTTGAAAATCTTTTATGTTCTTTGTAAAAGATGTTTAATTTTTCTCTAAACTTATCGAATAGCTTTTCTTCTTCTGGGGAGAAAATTTCTTCTATGGGTTTGTTTCTTTTAACTAAAATATTATCTATTTCGTTTTTTAATTCGTAAAATTTATAAGCAAGTTTTTCTTTTGTAGCGATGTTTTTGAAAACTTCTTCATGTTTTGCTTGTTTTATGTTTTCAATATCTTCTAATGTTATTTGAATTAAATCATCAAGCACGTTAATGATTTGGTGTAGTGTGTTTATAAGCATTTTTTACCCTTTTTAGGGTAGGGAGATTAAAGAAGAGATTTAGCCATTGCCTTTGCTGTTTTTTCTATATCGATTTTATAAGTGCCATTTTCTATGGCTTTTTTAATCTCCTCTACCCGAGATGTTTTGTTTACGTTTTGAGTTTGACTTTTTCGTTTTGTATTGTTTGTTTCGATTTGAATTGAGTTTAAATTACTATTTATTCCTCTAATCATAGCTAACCTTTTTGGAGTATTTCTACTCCTATATCGGCATTTATACTTTATTCTTTAGATAATTAAACAAAAGTTCGCTATATCCAAAATTACCGCTTATGTTTTGAGAGAGAGTTTCTTGATACATTGATTTATAAATTTTCTCTCCCGGAGTTTTTGGAAACAAAGAGTTATCGGAATTTAATGCCTCTTTTAAATAAAAATTTAAAATTTCGCTTTCAAATTCGTCGCATACTTTTTTTAATTTTTGAAGTTTTGTTTCTTTGGAAGAATGATGTAAAGTGTTAATTGTGATACTGCTCATTTTTACTCCTTAATTTATGATAAGTTTTGCGTTTAGCGCATTAGAAGCTCTTAAGGTTTCAAGTATCGCTATTACGTCTTGTGGAGTTGCTTTTACTTTTTGTAAATTTTGCGTTAGCTCTAATACGCTTGTTTTTTTCTCGATTTTAATCGTAAAGTCTCCGTAAATTATTACGGTTGGATTAATTTCTACCTCACTTCCAGCAACAACCGTTCCAGTTCTTTCGTCAATTACTACTATAGGATCTTTTTTTACGCTAACGTCTATATTTTGTACTTGTGCTAAAAATTCTGGCATGGTTAAATTGGAAGGTTTTTTTAATTTTATTGTTTTTGGATCTATTGCAATAGCGGCTTTTGTTTTAAAGTATCTATTAATTGCGTTTTGAACATTAATTGCCAAGTCAAAATCGCTTTTGTTTAAAGATAAAGTTGCAAATTTTTGATGATAAATATCCCAAGCAACGGCTCTTTCTACCGTTGCTCCATTAATTACCTTTACAGTGGTAGTAAAATGTTTTTGTTTTTTTCCGCCTTTTAAATTAAATCCTCCTATAGTAATTGGACCTTGAGCTAAAGCGTAAATTTTTCCATTAACTCCTTTTAAAGGAGTGATTAACAAAACTCCTCCTTGAAGAGATTTTGCGTCTCCAATTGATGAAACAGTTACATCGATTTTGTCACCTTCTCTTGCAAAAGGAGGAAGAGTTGCTGTAACCATTACTGCGGCTACATTTTTTGATTTTATATCTTTTGGGTCAAGTTTTACATTTACGTTTTTAAGAAGGTTTGAGAGCGTTTGATTTGTAAATTTAGAGGAAGAATCTCCCGTTCCATCAAGTCCTACTACTAATCCATATCCTATTAATTGATTGCTTCTAACTCCAACAATTGAAGATATTTCTTTAATTTTTTGAGCGTTTAGTATATTAAAAAAAATTATAAGAACTATAAAAAGTCGCATTTTGCAAGCCTTTTTCAAAAGACTAGCAAAATGCGTTCCAATTAATTAATATATCTTACTATTAACTTTTTATCTTTTTCGTAAAAATCGTATACATTTTTTTCAGTTTTAAGTTCTTCAATAAAATCTTTGTCGAAATTTTCATATATTACGATTTTGAATTTTGTTATAGGTTTCATTTTAATAAGCATTATTGTCCATATAATTCCAATTATTGTTGAAAATATTAAAAATAAGTTTAAATATCCTTTATGCAAAAACCATCCAGCAATACTACCTCCAAGAAAAATTCCTAAATATTGAATCGTATTTGAAGTAGAAAGAGCAGTTGCTTTTTGATGAGCATATGCAACTTTGCTAACGAAACTTTGAAGTACAGGTTCAAGCAAATTAAATCCAAAGAAAAAGAAAATTACGCCAATAATTCCAATGATGGAAGATGTTATGTTTATTCCTATTAAAAATAAAAATAAAGCAGTTGTAATTGAAGTGGCTGAGAGGATAAATACCAATTTCCCTTTTCCTTTTTTTTCGGCTAAAATGGCTCCAAGAGGAAGAGCAAAAAATCCGAAAATAAGCGCTGGAATATAAACTTTCCAAAGTTCCGTTTTTTGCCAGTTAAAAATTTGAGTAAAAATTAAAGGAATGAGAAGGAAAAATACACTCATTAACCCTTTTTGCATAAATCCCGAAAAGAAAAGTTTTATTAATTCTTTATGTTTAAAAATATCTTTTAAGCTTGCATTTTGAATATGATGGGTAATTTTTGGAGCTGGTGGTATTTTTGTTAGTACTATAAAGATGGAAATTAAAGCTAAAATGGCAGTTAGAAGAAATAGTTTATCAACTCCGTATTTTGTTCCAATTGTTGGTCCAAGTATCATTGAAATGGCAAAAGAAAGAGCAATAAATTGTCCCATTCTAGCAAAGGCTTTGGCTCTTTGATTTTCGTCTGTCAAATCGGCAATATAAGCTAAAATAACTCCTCCAATAGCCCCTGCTCCTTGTAGTAATCTTCCAAAGATTAACATATAAATGTTATCGGCAAAAGCACAAACCAAGCTTCCAAGAAATAGTATAAAAAGACCAATTGAGAGGATAATTTTTTTATCGTGTTTATCTGCAAGTTTTCCAAAGGGAATTTGTAAAAAAAGTTGACTTAGAGCATATGCTCCAAGTGCTACTCCTACATTAAATTCATTTGCTCCTTTTAAATGCATAGCATAAAGGCTAAGTACAGGCATTACGATAAAAAGGCCAAGAAAGCGAATAGCCATTAAAAGAGATAAGTAAATCATTTTACTCCTTATAGTTTAAATTCGGATATTTTTTTTAGCGTTTCTTTCAAGTTAGTATACAATTTGTTTATTAAATTTGCAACTTTTTCCATAAGTTTTGTATTTTCTATCGCTTTTTGGTCAATGTCTTTCATTGCTTTATCTATTGAATTAATTTCTTCTTTTATCGCTTTAGATTTTGAAAAAATTTACTTTTCTTAAAGAAGTTACTTTAGTAAGCACGCTTGCGGTGATAATTAAAAGTAATTTCTGCGAAATTTTCATTTTCCTCCTCCTTAAATATTTATTTCGTAAGGTACTTTTTTTTCAAAAAAAGTAGCTTTTTTGTATCCAAAGTCTTTTGCTAAATTTATGGCTTCTTTTATTTTAAATCCTACTTGCTCGGGTGCGTGCGCATCGCTTGAAAAAGTAATATTAATATTATTATCGGCTAAAAGGGATAAAATTTCAGTGCTTGGATAAATTTCTTTTACGGGTTTTCTAAGTCCAGCGGTATTGATCTCTACTACCATATTAGTTTTTTTTATAGCTTTAATAACATTTTTTATTAAATCTTTAATGGGAGTTTTTGGTTTAAACCCAAATACTTTTATTAAATCGATATGACCTATTATTTGAAATAGTTTGGAATTTATCATCTCTTCTACGTATTTGAAATATTCTTTATAAACGTCGTCTATGTCTCTATTTTTCCATTCTTTTATAAATTCGGGATTGTCAAATCCCCAATTATCAAGAAAATGAACGCTTCCTATTAAATAATCTACGTTTGCGTTTAATACTCTTTTATCTAGATATTTTTTTGGGGTAAAATCGACTTCGTATCCTAGAAGGATTTTTATTTTATCTTTATATTCGTTTTTCAAAGAATTTATGGAGTTTTCGTAATTTTTCATATCTTCAAAATTCATTCTATATTTTTTATCAAATTCCATTGGAGCGTGATCGGCAAATCCAAATATTTTAATTTCTTTTTCTATAGCTTTTTGAATGTATTCTTTTAAATTTCCTGTTGCGTGATTACAAAGAGGAG
>JAMORJ010000119.1 GCA_027063595.1 Nautiliaceae bacterium
TTTTTGAAGTTCAAAATAAATTTCTGTTAGAAGTTTTTTAGAATTTAGAAGTTTATTAATATCCATTTCTGCCTTTTTTATTTATAATTTTATCAAAAAAAGGAAAGTCTTGAAATTTCAAAAATCCAAAGTACTTTTAATATCTTTTGCACATTTCATGCATGATATCTTTTCTGCTATTCTAGCTCCCATCTTGCCTATTCTTATTCAAAGGATGAATATTACCTTAACGGAAGCTTCGCTTCTTGACATAGCAAGAAAAATTCCAGCTTTGTTTAATCCACTTCTTGGAATAATAGCAGAGCATACAAACGCTAAATGGTTTGTAATATTAACACCATCCATAACTGCAATATCCATGGGACTTTTAGGAATTACCAATTCTTATATCATAGCTTTGTTTTTACTCTTTATAGCAGGTATTAGCGCTACTTTCTTTCATATTCCAACTCCGGCAATGATTAAGGAATTTTCAGGAAACGAAAGCGGAAAAGGAATGAGCTATTTTATGGCAGCAGGTGAAAGCGCAAGAACAATAGGACCTTTACTTGTAGCAATGGCAATAAGCACTTGGGGAATTGAAGGAATATTAAAACTTTCTATTCTTGGAATAATAGCTTCTATTTTTCTTTATATTAAATTAAAAGACTATACTCCAAAGTTTAAAGCTCAAAAATTCGAAACTACTCAAATTAAAAAAACTTTAAAAAAAGTAACTCCTTTTTTTATAAAACTTGGCGGTTTTATGATGCTAAATTATACTTCAAAATTCTCTTTAAGTTTATTTTTACCCGTATATCTTACCCATGTTGGAAAAAGCGTAGAATATGCCTCAATTGCATTTGGAATTATGCAAGCAGGAGGAATAATTGGAGCATTTTATGGAGGAAGAATTTCCGACAAAATAGGAAGAAAAAAAGCTCTTTTTATTCAAACAATTGGAGCTACAACTTTTTTAATAACATTCTTAATTACAAATTCGCTTTTTATATTGCCTTTTTTAGGATTTTTTCTTTTTTCGCAATCTCCAATACTCCTTGCATTTACTCACGATCTCAAAACTAATACTCCAAATTTCATCAACAGCCTTTATATGTTTATAAATTTTGGAATCAGCTCTTTAATTATAGTTTTTACAGGAATTTTAGGAGAATATTTAGGACTTTTTCAAACATTTAAAATAGCGGCTATATTAACGTTATCTTCCATTCTCTTTATAAAAACACTTCCACAAAAGTTCTAATTTTTCATTAATATTTCTACTCCTCTTACATTCCCCGCCAAATCGTTAAAAAACTCATAATTCTTTATTCCAATCGTCTTTAAAAATTTATCTACACTCTTCTTTTGATTAAACCCTATCTCAATTACACAAGCCTTATAATTTAAATCTTTGGCTTTTAAAATTATCTTTTTTACAAAATCTAATCCATCCTCTCCTCCAAAAAACGCAATATCCGGCTCAAATCTATTTGGCTTTTTCCAAGAATTTTCTACATAAGGAGGATTTGCTACCAAAATATCCGCTTTTATATCAAATAAATCACACTTTTTAACTTCAACATCAACTTTATGCATTTTAACGTTTATTTTAGCCACTTCAATTGCTTTATCACTAATATCCGTAGCTATTACTTTTACCTTTGTATGTTTTGCTATTTCTATTGCTATTACGCCACTTCCACTACAACAATCAACCACTTTCAATTTGGAATTTCCAATCTTATTAATTAAATTAATGGCTCTTTCGACTATTATTTCAGTATCGTCCCTTGGAATCAACACTCCTTCATCTATATAAAACCTATCTCCATAAAAAAAGACTTCTTTAAAAAGATATTCAATAGGATAACCTTCTTTTATCTTTTCTTGAATTTCAAAATATTTTTTCGGAACTTCTAAATCATCGTTTAAAAAAAGCCAAGTTTTATCCTTATTTAAAAGCTTAGTAAGAATATAAATAGCGTTTTTTTGGTTCAAAACTTCTTTAATTTTCAATGTTTATTCCCTCATCGGCTATGAGTTTAATCACCTCAAATTCTCCTTTAACGTTTCTAAATTTATATATATCAATATCTTCAACATCAATAAGAGGCAAATCTGGTGTTACATAAATTACCCCAAGTCCTTTTTCATTAACAAATTCTTTAAGTAATTTTTGATTTTTAGTAGAAAGTACACTAACCTCATCCAAAATTAAGAAAAAAGGTGCTTTTTCTTTTAAGAAAAGCTCTAACAAACTTACGGCTATTGCAATTTTTAAAAGGATTGAACCTCCGGTTGAACTTTCGTTTTTAATAATTTTTAGAGTATTTTCTTTTTCATTTTCCACGAATTTTACGTTAATATCAACAACATCAATTAATGAAAAACTTTCCTCTTTTACTTCTTTTTTTATAATGTTAAACAATTCTTCTATTTTTTTAAGCTTTTTATTACTCTCACTTCTATCAAAAAATAAATTATCCTCTTCAAGCATAATAAGCAAATCTTCAATATTTTCTTTTATCTTATCAAATAGTTTTAAAATATTTTTATTCGTCTCCTCTATTTCGATTTTTATATTTTTAACAATGCCAAAATCCACCTTACTTAAATTTTTATTAATCCTTCTAACTTGTTCTAAAAAATCCTCCTTACTTCTTTCAAAATTATCAAGTTTTTTTTCAAAAATAGCTCCCAAAAGATTTTTAAGTCCTTTAATTCTCGTTTTATTTAAAACTTCAAATTTTTTTTCCTTAAATAAATATAATTCATCTACTTTTTCAACCTCTTCTGGTATAAGATTTTCTAATTTCTCTAAATTAAAGTTTACTTCAAGTCCATTAATTAAAAATCTCTCAAATGCTGTTTTAATACTGCTTGCTATATCTTTAAAATCAATCCTTTTATCTTTAAATTCTCCTTCTTTTTTCTTTAGCTCATCTATTAAAACGCTTAAAAATTCATTGGTTTTTTCTTTTTGATTACTTAAAGAAATATTTTTAACTTTTTTTAATCCTTCTTTTATAATTTCGATTTTATTTTCGATATTTTGTTTTCTATCTTCAAGTTTTTTTAATTTTTCGCTTCTTTTATTTTCAAATTCTAAAAACATCTTTTCTATTTTATTTTCAAATTCTTTACATTTTTCAAGCTCTTTTAAAAATCTATCGTAACTTTCAATAAAATCTTTTTTCTCCATGTATTCTCTTAAAAAAAGCTCTTCTTTTTCTATATCCTCCAATTCTTTCTTGATCTTTTCAATCTCTTTGTTTAACTCAATGATTCTTTCGTTTTTTGAAATTTTATTTTTTTTAATATTTAACTCTTTTATCTTCTCATCAATTAAACTTTTTTCTTTTTTAGCTTTTTTTTCAATTTCCCTTTTTAATCTTTCAAATTCTCTTGCTTTTTCTTCAATAAGTTTTTCAATTTCTTTTTTTTCTTCTTTTTTAAGAGATTTAATCTTTTTTAAAATCTCTTCTTTTTTAGTCTTCAAATTTTTAACAATCTCATTAATTTTTTTAATATTAACCTCTATTAACTTAATTTCCTCATTCATTGATTCTTGAAGTTTTTTAATTTCATTCTCAAGAGATTTTTCAATTTCTTTAATTTTTTCATCTAAAACTTTTATCTCTATTTTAAAAGCTTCGATTTTTTCTTGATTAACTTCTATTTTGCTTTCAATCTCAATTTTTACGGACTCAAATTCTTTAGTTAACATTTCTAATTTATTTTCAAGCTCTTTAAATAAAGATTTATTTATCAAATTTAATTTTTCAATTGCTTCTTCTGCTTCTTTCATCGTAGGAATAGATTTTAATTTGCTTTTATCAAGTTCAATTCCAAATATTTTATCGCTAATAACTTTTGGTTTTAACTCCTCAACATCCATATTAAGCAAACTCTCATCAATAACAGGATAAAGTTCCTCTTCCCAATTTTCCACATTTTGATTTAAAAATTCTTTAAAAGAACCTTCCTTTGTTTTTAAAATATTCTCGTAAAATTTAATTCTTTCCTCATTTTTTCTTAAATTTTTTTCAAATTCCTTTTTTACTTCAAAAACAATTTCTTCATATTCGTTTTTCTTTTTATCAAGCTTTCTTTTTAGTTTTTCATTTTCATCAATAAGAATTTCAATTTCATTTTTCTTCTTTCTTATTTCATTTTTTAATTTTCTTTTCTCTTCCTCTTTTAATTCCCTTAATTCATCTTCAAGTTTTTTATATTTTTGCTTAACTTCTTCCTTTTCTTTTAAATATTTTTCTTTTTTCTTTAAGTTCAATTCAATTTCTTCTTCAATCTTTTCCATTTCCTTTAAAAATAATTTTTCCTGATCTCTAAATTTTTCTTTTAACATTTCTATTTTTTCAAAGTAAATTTCTTCTAAACTACGCTTTTCCCTAATCTCTTCTTCTCTTTTTTTTTCATCGATAATTCTTTTTTCTCTTTTTAACCTATTTATTTCTTCTTCAATTTCTTCAATGTGATTTTTAATTCCACAAACAAGCTCATTTAAAGAAGTTTGTAAACTTACATATTTTTGAGTCAATTCTTCTTTAAAAGCTACTTTTTTTTGCGCTTCTTTAACTTTTTCAAAAGAAAATTTGCTTTTTAACTTTTTAATCTCTTCAATTTTTAACTCTAAATCAAATATACATTTTCTTACTTTTTCTTCAATTCTTTTTATCCTCCTATAAGCTCTTGAAAATCTCCTATTTACAATATTTTTTTCTTTTTCAATCGTTGCTAAATTTTCTTTTAATTCTTCAATTTCTTTTTCTTCAATTTCCTTTTTATAAGCTATTTTTCTTAAAAGACTTTCAATTTCTTCTTTTAATTTTAAAAGCTCATTTTTCAAATTAAAAAGCTTTTCAATATCTTTTTCTTTTTCTCTAAATTTTCTATAAAATATAAAATAATTCCTATACTCTACAAGCTCATTTAAAAACTCTTCGTATTTAATCTCTCCCGCTTCTACTCTATCAAGGGTAGTAAAAATTATTTCTTTAATGGACTTAGAATCGAAAACGGCTTTATTTACATTAAAAATCTTGTTATAAAGATTTATGAAAGTATTATAATTTTTAATAGTAGTTAGCTTAAAATCGCTATATTGCGGCAAAAGTCCATAAATAATTTTTCTGTATTCCTCATTCGTTTGAGGTCTATATTTTAAAGAAGCCTCATTAGCATATTCTATTGCCCTTTTTAAATCAACTATTTCACCATCTTCCAATACTCTATTTAAATCAAATTTTTGCTTGCTAAAAATTTTCTTAATATCCCCATTTCTTTTATACATCAAAACAAAGTAATCTTCAAAATCATAAACTATAAACGAATTATCATACTTAAAATAAAAATCTTTAAAACTTTCTTTGTTAGGATCAATTCCAAGAGCTTTAACATCAGAATTATAATAAAAGTGAATCGCTCTAATGGCAGTTGTTTTTCCGCTTCCATTATCCCCTACAAAAAATATATTTCTTTTTCTCAAGTCAATTTGGGCAAAACTAAAATTAGCGGCATTAAAAAAATAAATTTTATTCATTATTTTCTCCTTCGCTTATTGCCTCAACTATATCAAGATAATAGTTTATTGAATTTAATACTCTATACTCATCCTTACTAATACTCTCAAGTACGTAATTTTTCTCGAGTAAATTAAAAAATTTTTCAGTTATTTCCATTAAATCATCAGTATTAAAAAGCGCTTTTATTATTTTTTCATCTTTTTTTGTCTCAAATCTTTTAATAAATTCACTTTTTTTTATTTTATGTCCCCTATCAAGATGAACAAATATCTTTTTAAGTTGTGCAATTGCCAAAATCAACAATTTATGAGAATTAAAATACTTCTCCATTTCATCTGTTTTCAGATCTTTACTAAGATAAAAATACCCATTTTCTCCTACAAGATAAAACCCCAATTTATTAAGAATAGAATTCAAAGAAACAAAATTTTCTTCATCCATAAGCCACATAGCCTCTTTTTGAAATTTTGAAGAATTGGTAGAAATAATAATACCTTTACTTAAAATCTCAAAAATCACGCTCTCCATTTAACCACCCTTATATTAAATTCGTTATATTCATTTGTATAAATAAGTTCTTTATCAAAATGATTCAAAATATACACAAACACTCTAACACACTCACTAACTAACTCTTTATCGATTTCTCCTACATAATCTACAATTGTTTTAAAAATATCTTCGC
This sequence comes from Nautiliaceae bacterium, assembly GCA_027063595.1. GTDB lineage: Bacteria > Campylobacterota > Campylobacteria > Campylobacterales > Nautiliaceae > Caminibacter. The sequence continues at coordinate 6,211 of JAMORJ010000119.1, forward strand.
TTCCCTTAACATTTTTTATTAATTTTTTAAGATCGATTATTTCTATAACCTCTTCAAAATTTTTTACTTTGCTTTTTTTAACTTTTTTTTCTTTAGTAAATTTTCCAATAATTACCTTTGCTTTTTCATAATCCATATACGCACTATCTGGAATTACTTCAATTTTTTGCTTATAAGCAAATCTTTTTGTTTCCAAAAATTTATCTATTTTGTTATCTTCGTTTAAAATCATATTAGCAATACCAAAAAGTTTTTGATTAAATCTTCTTTTTTTCTCAGTTTGGGAAATAAACTCTCTAAGACGCTTTAAATAAGCATCGATATTTATAGAAAGCTCCACAACATCTACTAAAATATCTTTTATAAAATCTCTAAACTCTTTAAATTTTAAAAATTCCTCAAAAACCTTTACAATTATTTCATTTTTTCTCATAATTTCTTCAACGCTTTTTAAAACATTTTTTGCTTCTTTTATTAAAAAATCCAATTCGTTAATTTCATCATTTTCCAATTTTTCTATAAGAGCCAAAACTCTTTTATCTCTGTTTTTCATTCCTTGATAAACTTTATTTAAAAGAGTAAATATCAAATCCCTAACTATACTACTTTTACTCGTTTCATATTCAATTTTTAATTCTTTTAATTTATTTATTTCTTTTTCAAAATCCTCAACTACATAACTAAAATCAGCTCTTGCCAAAAGAGTATCTACAAAATTCAAATAAACTTCATTAAGATAATAAAAATTACCTATTTTGCTAAAAAGACCTATTTCTACAAGTTCGTTTGGGACTGAAATTAACTTCTTTTGTTTATACGCTTCATCTAAAATTTTTTTATACCTACATATTAAATTTAAAAGTTCAATATGTCTCATAAAAATCTCCTAAATAAAAACAACTATATTAATCTTACATCCACAAAACTTCCACTTTCAAACTCGTCCAATTTTTCTATTGCCCTTACTATTCTCACCACTCCAGTTTCTAAATCAACTTTATTAGCTTCTACTCTATCAAGAGATGGAAATTTAGAATGATCCGCACTTATGACTTTGGCTACCATATCAGTATCAATTACTCCTGGAGCCAAAGCATAAATCTTTGTATCAATTTCTTTACTATAAATACTTACCATCATATTTAAAGCACACTTACTCAAAGAATATCCTCCCCATCCCGGATTTCCATTTACAGCCGCTCCACTGCTTATTACAACTATTTTTTTTGTAAACGAATAAATCAAATCAATTAATACCTTATTAGCCCATACATTAACATCAAATATTTCTCTAAGCTCAGCTACACTCCAATCTTTCATAAGTTTTATCTCTCCTAAAATTCCAGCATTAAGAATAGCTAAATCAAGCTCATCAATATCAAGCTTATCAATTGCTTCTTTGAATTTTTCAATAGCTCTCATATCTACTTTATAAAATTTTATTAAATCCCCAAAAGGGTTGCTTCTACCAAGTCCATAAATATCGGCTCCATCTTTAAGATAATATTCTACCAATCCTTTCCCAATACCTCTACTAATCCCCGTTATTAGTATTTTCATTTTCAAGCCTTTCAATTCTCTCGAGTATAGGAGGATGAGTATAATAAATTTTCGAATATAGTTTACTTACTTTTGGAAAATGCTTATTCTCTACTACAAGCTTTCTTAACGCTCTTGCTAAAGTCTTTTTATTTACAAGCTCAGAAGAAAATTCGTCAGCTTTAAATTCATTATACCTACTAATCAAATTAATAACAGGCTGAAAAATAAACATTATCATATCCATAAACAAAAGCGCTAAAATAATAATGTTTACTCCATTTTTAGGAATTTTCAATTCTTCAAACAAAGCATCTGGCAAATGCCCGAAAACAAAAAATATTACAAAAAGCATTACTCCAACAATTAAAATATTTTTTAATATATCTTTATTTTTAAAATGTCCTAATTCATGCCCAAGAACTGCCAAAATTTCTTCTTTATTCAATTTCCTAACAAGAGTATCAAATAAAACTACTCTTTTACTTTTGCCAAAACCGAAAAAATAAGCATTAAGTCTTGTATCTCTTTTACTTTGATCCATTACATAAATACCATTTGAGTTAAATCCAACTTTTTTCATCATATCTTCAATAGAATTTTTTAACTCTTCATCTTTTAGAGGTTCAAATTTATTAAATAAAGCTAGAAAAAAAGGATAAAACACATTTATTAAAATTATCACTACAAAACTAAACACAAATCCTATAAACCACCAATTTTTAAAATGCTCTATAAAATAAATCAAACCGGCAAAAAAAGCTCCTCCAAAAATCAAAAACAATATTATTTTTTTAATTTCATCTACAAAAAACATACTCCAAGGAGCTACATTAAACCCAAATTTTTTATCAATTTGCTTTTCCCAAATATGAACTGGAAGAGTTAAAAAATAATTCACAGCAAAAAAAACAAAAAGTATTTTAAGCTCGCTTAACAAATCCCCTTTATAAAACAAAAAATTTAAAATAAAAAGTCCTCCACTTAGCCAAAATACCACCAAAAATAAACTAATTAAAGAATTAAAAATTTCCAACGTATGTTTATAAATAGAATAAATAGCACTTATTTTAAAAGACTCAAGATCCATTAAAACAGGACCTTTTTTAAATTCCTCTTTTATAAAAATTACTTCCTTTATCTCAAGCAAAATTTTTACAAATACGTATATTCCATAAAGAGCAATTAAAAAAGAGACCATAATTTTCCTTTTTTAGGAGAATTATATCACAAATACTTTTTTGAGATTTTTTTTATCTCTTCATAAATCTTCCTAAAATCCGCACTATAAACTCTTGTGTTAAAAATCGTAGTCATCATATTAGTATCTCGTTTAAATCGCGGAACCAAATGTAGATGAAGATGCTCTGGAATTCCAGCTCCAGCATCAAAACCTACATTCCATCCCATATTAATACCATTGGCTCCAAAATCTCTTAAAATCTTACATCCTTTTTTAGCCAAAATAGAAATATGACTTATCACTTCATCACTCAAATTTTCATATTTTCCTTCATGAACATGAGGAATAATCATAAAATGCCCCGGATTGTAAGGAAATCTATTCATAACCATAAAACAAATATCGTCTCTATAAAAAACTTCATTTTCATCATCAAATTCAGGACTTTGAGATAAAGCACAAAATACACATTTTTTTCTAATCTCATCATTTTTTACATGATATTCTCTTCTCCAAGGAGCATAAATTCTATCCATAAAAAGCCTTTAATTTTTTAATTTCTACATCAAAAAGAGCAGATAAATTTTTATAATTTAAAATATCTCTACCTTCTAAAAAAATTCTTCCCTTTTTTAACATAACAATCTTTTCATAAGAAGTTATTTCTTTAAAATCGTGAGTAATTAATATTTTCATTTCATCCAAAAAATCAATCATTTCCAAAAATTCAATTTTTGCTTTAACATCAAGACCATTAGTAGGTTCATCTAAACATAAAATTTTTGGCCTATGCACTAAAGCTCTAGCTATTAGAACCTTCTTAAGCTCTCCTAAAGATAAAGTAGAAACGTTTATAGAAGGTTTTATTTTAAATAATTCACATAACTCATTTACCCTTTCTTTTTCCAAATCATTAAATTTAAAATAGTTATAAACTACCAATGCTTCTTTAAATGCCGAAATTATTGCATCAAACACGCTTATATTCTCTTTTTTATAAAAGCACTCAAGCTCGCTATTAACTATTCCAAAAATTTTTCTAGCTTCTTTAAGAGTTATTTTTTTTCCAAAAACTTCTCTTTTGTTTAATCTCTCTGGATAAATTTCATGAGTAATAATTCCCAAAAGCAAACTTTTTCCACTACCATTGGGTCCAAGAATTACTGTGTTTTCTTTAATTTCTAAACTATCAATTTTTAATATTTTATGTTTTACTCCTTCTAATTTAATCACACTTTGCCTATTTTTCTTTTAATAGATTCAATTTTTTGTTTCATTCTATTACTTTTATTCTTTCTAATATCCATTTTTATAGTCGTATAAACTCTATTACAATCAGGCTCTAATTGTTTATAAGCATTATTTATAATCTTCGTAGCTTCTTCAATCGTATCTACTTCAAAAATAGTTCCCATAGGAGTTAATTGATAATTAATCCCACTTTCTTTAAACATTTTAATAATTCTACTTACATATTCACTAACGCTCTCGCCTTTATCCGTCGGAAACATAGCAAATTCAACTAAAACAGACATTACCTTCCTTTTTTAAGTATAATTATATAAAAAGATAAAAATAAGGAAACAAATGAAATTAAAATATCTTATTTTAATTACACTTGTATTTATCGGATGCTCAAACAAAACCATTACAACAACTCAACTAAATAAACCTAATATTTTTCAAATAACAAAAGTATCTAAAATAACAGCAAAAGAAGATAAGCTTAATTTAAAACCAAAAATCATTCAAATACTACAACAAAATTTAATTCCAATAAATTCCCCAAATGGAGAAAAAATAGAAATTTTATACAGCAATTATGAAATAAAAATTTCAAAAATTACAAAAAATCATAAAATTCAATACTCAAAAAAAAATCCAAGATGTATATATTTAGCAAGAGAATGTGCGTTTATAGAAGGAAAAATCCTTTGTAAAACAAAAATATCTTTTAAATTTAATAAATATTCCCCAATCTACAAAACTTACCTAAATAACAAATATAAAGACTTATCCAGCAATTTATATTTTTTCAAATTTCAAAACAAACTATACTTAATAAAAGAAAAGTGTAAACCCATATATTCCAAAGAATATTGCTTAAAAATAAAAGCAAATGCAAATGCTAAAATAAAAGTAAACGAAATTCAAAAAGAGTATTTTTCAAATGTAAACGATGAAATCTGTCAAAAAAGCCCTTCTATAAAAATAAATAAAATCAAATATAAAGACTCTTTAATAAACGATATAATAAACCAATTCAAAAAAGATTTTCTTCCATATATTCAAACATATACAATAAATTTAGAAATTTATAAAAAATTTCAAGATAAACTTCCAGAAGAAACTATCGAAAAAGTAATAAAAAACTTCAAAAACAAAAATTTATCCCAAAATCAAAAAATATTATCAAATCTCTTAAAAAAATATCAAAACAATCCTTATTTACTTTATCTCATGGCAATAAACTTAGAACTTGAAGGAAAGATAAATAAAGCAAAACAAATCTATTTATATCTTTACAAAAGATACCCAAACGAAGAAATATTAAAAGCATTAAAAAGAATATCTAAAAGGCTTAAAGCCTTTTAGTCTAAATTATAAACTTTTTTAATATGTAAAGCTTCATCAAATTCATAAACTCTTGGAACTCCAGTTGCTATTTCAAATTTAGAAATATCTTCATCACTAATATTATCAAATTCTTTTACCATACCTCTAATTGTATTTCCATGAGCAGTAATTAAAACATCTTTACCTTCCACTAATAAAGGAGCTACTCTTTCATGAAAAGCTGCCATTGCTCTTTTTTGATTATCTTTTAAGCTTTCAGTATTTGGTAAAAGCTCTATTGGAAAATTCTTATATTTTGGATCAAATCTTGGATGTCTTTTATCGTCTTCACTTAATGGTGGTGGAGGAACATCATAACTTCTTCTATAAAGTAAAAATTTTTCTTCTCCAAGCTCTTTTTTTACCTCATCTTTATTAAGTCCAGTTAAAGCACCATAATGTCTTTCATTAAATCTCCAATCTTTTAAATGATCAATCCACAATAAATCCAATTCTTCTAAAATAATAATTCCAGTTTTTATAGCCCTTTTTAAATAAGAAGAAAAACAAATATCAAAACTAAAACCAGCTTCTTTAAGTTTTTTTCCAGCTCTTTTAGCTTCTTCAATCCCTTCAGGAGCCAAATCTACATCAACCCAACCAGTAAACCTATTTTGTTTATTCCATTCACTTTTTCCGTGTCTAACAAGCACAAGTTTTGCCATTTTCATCCTTTTTGGTGAAATTTTACCAAATATTTAATAATCCCACTTCTTTTTCTATTCTTTTTTTAGCTAACTCACAATATTCCTTACTTATTTCAACCCCAACAGCTTTCCTATTATTTACTAAAGCTTCTATTAATGTAGTTCCACTACCTACAAAAGGATCAAAAACAACTTCTCCTACATATGAAAATAATTTTATACACCTTTTTGGTAATTCTCTAGGAAAAGGTGCAGGATGACCTATTCTTTTTTTACTCTCTCCATTAAATTCCCAAAGCCCATTAGTCCAAGCTATAAACTCTTCTTTAGTAATATCACTTGTACCTTTATAAGGTTTTTTCCATTCTTCCTTGTATAAAATAATTATAACTTCAACAGGCGCTATAACATTTGGAGCAGAAGCACTAAGCCAACTTCCCCATGCAGTCCTTCTACTTATATTTTTTTCTGCCCAAATTATCGTACTTTTATATTTCCAACCAGCTTTCAAAGCAATTTGAGTAATATCACTTGCTACAGGCCTTGCTCCTCCTTTATTTTTATCAAGAGGTACATTTAAACACATTCTTGTACTTTTTTTTGACCAATAATAACAATTACTAAGCCATTTATAAGAAAAATCTAAATATTCTTTATAACTCATCTCATCATTATAATTGTCATACTCAATTCCTACATTATAAGGAGGAGATGTTATTATTAAATCAAAACTCTCTTTTTCAAAAAGATTTCTATTTAAAACATCAGCATTCACAAGTTTTAAATTATCCATTTCAAAATAAATCATATCAATTTCTCCAAATCTTTTATAAGATCCCCAATTGATTTTACTTTTTCGCTTCTTTCAAAATCCTCTTTTGCCAAATAAATACCATCAAGCTCGTATTCCATTACTATTCTTGGTTTTCTTATACCAAATTTAGACCTAATAAAGCTAATTTCATTATCTTTATCAGGAGTTATCATAAACACTTTTATATGTTGAGTAACTTTATCTTGAAGCAATTTAATCTTCCAATAAGGAGTTTCCGTATATCTTTCTCTAAAAGAGTTTTTAATCGATAATATTGCTAAAATTTTTACAGGATTAGATTTATAAATAATAATATCTGCATCTGGTAAAAGCATATATTCTCCAAAATTAATAGAAATAAGTCTTTTTACTTCGGAAAGTTCTTTACTTAAAGATTCAGAAAGTAATTCTTTATCTTTGGTGATTTTAAGATTATGAGATTTACAAAAATCTTCTATCATTTTTTCAAATACATGTTCTAAATTATGCCCTAAAAAACTAACCCATGCTTGTCTAATTTTATCTTCACTCTTACCTTCCTTTCTTTTTTCTGAATAAAACCTATTCTTCAATTCTTCTGTAAATTGCGTAATTTTTGAATAAGGATTTTTTTCTTTTTTACAAAATCTCTCAAATTCTTCTAATAAATTCATCAAAAAAACCTTAATTTTTTAAAAATTTTACCAAATTTTTCTTCGCTCTATTTTTCCATTCGGCAAGTTTTATTAAAGCCAAATTTATATCAAATTCTTTACTTATCATTGGAAAAATAACTTCTCCATTCATTGCTATAAAAAAATTATTATCGAAATCTTTATAATTTTTTCTTTGAATTATCAAATAAGTAAGCTCATTATCAATTATTCTTGGTAAAGTCTTTTCAACGCACACACCTATTTGTTCTCTCATAAACGTATTTAAAAAATTAAGATAGTTCAATACCAATTCATGCCACTCAATTTTTTCTCCTAAATTATTATAAATTTTTATTTCGTTTAACTTTAACAAATTTTTTTTATCCACCCATACTCCAAAATCGTAGTTTTCTAATTTTTCCATAAATTTTTCAAAATCTTCTTCAACTTTCGCTAAAGAAAATGGATAATTTGATAAAATTTTAATAGATATGTCTTGTCTAATGAAATTTTTATACTTCATTTAAAACCTTTTTTAATGAAATTATACAAAGGAAATAGATGAAAATCCTAATTACAAACGACGATTCTTACGAAGCAAAAGGACTTGAAGTTTTAATCGATGCCATAAAAGATTTAGGGGATATATATGTAGTAGCTCCAGCTCATCCAAAAAGCGCATGTTCTCACTCTCTTACTATTACAAAGCCTTTAAGATTTATAAAAGTAAAAGATAATTTCTACAAACTCGAAGATGGAACTCCAACAGATTGCGTTTATTTATCTTTTCCCGAATTATTCAATGGAGAAAAACCGGATTTAGTATTAAGCGGAATAAATCACGGAGCAAACCTAGGAGAAGACATAACATACTCAGGCACAGCCGGAGGTGCCATGGAAGCTGCACTTCATTCAATACCGGCTATTGCTTTTTCTCAAGTATTAAAAAGCTTTGACAATCCGCCAAGCGAAGTTAACTGGGAAAACGCAAAAAAAGTAGCAAGAACTTTAACAAAAATGGTAATAGATAAAAAAATAACAATTCCTCATCGTCATTTCCTAAGCGTAAATATTCCAAACACAAAAAAAATAAAAGGCTATAAAGCTACCGCTCTTGGTTATAGACTTTATGGAAACGATGCACATAAACACAAAGATCCAAGAGGAGATGAATACTATTGGATTGGACTTCATCCTTTAGCATTTGGGAAAAAAGAAAATAGCGATTTTGACGCTATAAAAGAAGGTTATGTCTCAATTACTCCAATAAAATTAGATATGACAAGCTATGAAACACTAAATAAATTAAATCAAGAATTAGCAAATGCAAAATGAATTAACAAAAATTAAAACATTTCTAAAAAATTTAAACGTTAAAACAAAAGAAGAAATTGAAAAATTTAAAAACGTATATCTTGTAACATTAAAATCAACAAATCTTCCTTTTACCTCTTTTGGAAAAGGTTTATCTAAAGAAGAAGCTTTAATTTCCGCTTATGGAGAAATGTGTGAGAGAATATTAACTCGAAATTTTTTTGAAGAATACTATGTTAATGGATTATATTCGGATGAAATAATTACAGAAAATTTTTTAAACGACGAACTAAAAGCATTTTACGAAATTAACAAACTTACAAAAGAAGAGCTAATAGATTTTAATAGCGATATTTTTGAGATACTCTCAATTCCTTTTACTGATAGAGATGG
>JAMORJ010000120.1 GCA_027063595.1 Nautiliaceae bacterium
AGAGTTTAACCACGAAGATCATTTTGCTTTAAATGCATACGCTGAAATATTAAGCGGTGGAAAAAGTGGAATCTTAAAAGAAAAATTAATTAATCAAAAAGAATTGGTAAGCGAAATTTACGCTTATGATATGGAGTTAAAAGATAAAGGATTATTTATCGTTTTAGCAACCATCAATCCAGGAATAAATCCAGATAAAGTCATAAAAGAAATCAAAAATGTTTTAAAAAACACTAAAATTACAAAAAAAGTGATTGAGAGAATAAAACTTCAAACTAAAATGGACTTTATTACTCATTTTGAAAGCAGCAGCGGAGTTAGCAACATATTCGGAGATTATTTTGCAAAAGGAGATATCACTCCTCTTTTAAATTACGAAAAAAATATATTTAATCTTACTCCTCAAAAAGTAGAAGAGATAAAAAAATATTTCGATAAAGGAATAATTGTAAAGCTCCTAAAAAAGTAACCTACATATAATCTTTTATTAAAGCACTTCCTACTCTAATCATATTACTTCCCTCTTCTACTGCAATTTCAAAATCTCCACTCATACCCATTGAGCATATTTTCGCTCCATAAGGTTTTAATTTGTCGAAAATATTATAAGTTAATCTAAAACTTTTTCTAATCTCTTTTTCATCATCAGTATGAGCACCAATAGTCATAACGCCTTGAAGATTTATGTTTGGCAGTTCTTCTTTTATTTTTAAATAAGTATCAATTGCTTTTTCTGGTTCAAGCCCGTGTTTTGTAGGCTCTTTACTTGAATTAATCTCAAGCAAACATCTAATAGGTTTTTTTGCTCTTTTATTAACGACTTCGGCTAGTTCAAAAGAATTAATAGATTGAATCATAAAAGGATTGAGCTTTAACAATTTGTTAATTTTATTTTTTTGAAGATTTCCAATAAAATGCCATTCAATTGGCAATTCTTCTAAACCTTTAACTTTTTTTTCCATATCCTGAACTCTATTTTCTCCAAAAGCTCTTTGTCCATCATTGAAAAGTTTTTTTAAAACTTCTAAATTATCTGTATATTTCGTAACGGCTACTATTTGAACAATTAAATGTTCACTTCTTCTAAGCCTTGCTTTTTCTACTCTTTGAATCAATTCATCAAGCGTCATCCTAGCCTCCTAATATTCTTACTAAATCGTTATAAATTCCTATAATCATTAAACTACCAAGTATCATCCATCCTACAATAGTTAATCTATACATTATTTCTTCATTAACTTCCCTTTTAAAAAGGGCTTCATATAAATTAAACATAATATGCCCTCCATCAAGAGCGGGAATTGGAAGTAAATTCAATATTCCCAAATTTACGCTCAAAAGAGCCGTTAACATCAAAAGAGGAATTATTCCTACTTGCGCTACTTTTGCCGTTACATCAACTATTCCAATAGGACCGCTTAGCGTATTAAGTCCAATTGCACCAGTAATTAATTTTTGAAGCCCTTTCATAATTAGCGTAGCCGCATTTAAAAACTCTTCCCATGCCCATTTAATAGCATCTACGAAAGAATATTTAATAATTATTGTTTCTCCTTTTGGCATTATGCCTATTATTTTTCTTTTAATTGTTTCATTAAAAATGTTTTTTTGTTTTTCTATTTTTGGTTTTAAAGTTAACATAATAATCTTACCATTTCTCTTAATTTTTAGATTCAAAACATCAAATTTTTGAATAAGCTTAGCCATTTCATCCCAAGTTTTAATTTTTATGCCATTTATTTCAACAATTTTGTCGTTTGGTTTTAAAACTTTAGCAGCAGGAGTGTTTGGAATAGTTTTTCCAACTACAGGTGCAAGTTTTACTACCCCATAAAGAGCTACAAAAACGTAAATTAAAAATGCAAGTAAAAAGTTAAATCCAGGTCCTCCAAGCAAGATTAAAATTCTTTGCCAAGGACTTTTTGAAGTATACGAATCAGGATCGTTGGATTTTAACGTAGGATTAGAATCGTCTTGCCCTTTCATTTGAACATATCCACCAAGGGGAATAGCACTAATACACCAATTAGTCTCTTTTATTTTTTTACAAAAAAGTTTTTTACCAAAACCAATAGAAAAAACTTCTACTTTAACCCCAACAAGCTTTGCCATAAGAAAATGACCAAGTTCATGAAAAAAAATTAAAAAAGAAAGTATTAAAATAGCACTAATCATTATTTGCCTTAATATATGCCATAATATAATCTATTCCACTAACTAAAGTCACTATAACCGCAATCCATAAAAGCAAATTAGCAAACGGCCAATCCATAAGAAGCCATCCTATAGCTATCATTTGAAGCACTGTTTTTATCTTACCCATAAAACTTGCTTTTACGCTAAGCCCTTCGCTTGCCATAACAACTCTAAGTCCCGTTATAAAAAATTCCCTAACCAAAATTAAATAAACAGCCCAAGGATCTGCTCTATGTAAATATAACAACCCAAGAAAAGCTCCAAGAATAAGCATTTTATCGGCAAGCGGATCAAGAATTTCTCCAAGTTTTGAAGTTGCTTCAAAATTTCTTGCTATATACCCATCAAAAAAATCCGTAATACTTGCAATAACAAAAACCAAAGCGGCAAAATAATCAAGCCACGAAGGATGAACTTCAAAAAAATTTCTATTTACCAAAAAAAAATACATTAAAAACGCTAAAAAAATTCTAAAAAAAGCCAAAATATTAGGCACATTTTTTAATCTTTTCTTCCACTTCATATATCTATTAAATTTTATATTTTCTTTAGTTATCAACTTTTATCCTTGACAACCAAAAGTTGTTCCGCCATCTACTATAAAAGTTTGTCCAGTAATCCAACTTGCTTCATCAGTACATAAAAAATAACAAATTCCAGCTAAATCCTCTGGTAATCCCATTCTATTTAAAGGACTTCTTTTTTCTACCTCCGCTTTTACTTCTTCATAATTTGGAAAAGCCTTTAAGGCATCGGTATCAATTGGACCACCACTTACCGCATTTACTCTAATTCCTTTTTCTCCCAATTCGCAAGCTGCATATTTCACAACCGTTTCTACCGCCGCCTTACTTGCTCCATGTCCGGTATAATTTGGAGTAAATACCAAATTTCCCGTTGAGCTAAGAGTAATTATACTTCCACCTCCAACTTTTTCCATTCTTTTAGCAGCTTCTTGAGCTCCTACTACAAAAGCGCTAACAGTAGCAGTAAATATATTACAAAGTCCTTTTGGTTTTAATCTCATAAAAGGACCAAATCCACCAACAACCGCTCTACCAGAAATAATAGCGTTTGATATAAAAAAATCAACTCTATCAAAATCTTCATCAATTTGTTTAAACAAATCCTTATAAGTTTCAGGCTCAAGAATATTTAAATGATAAGCTTTTGCTTTTATGTTGTATTTTTGACTCCATTCCTTGGCTAAATTTTCAGCTAATTCTTTATTTGAATTATATGTAAAAGCTACATTAATGCCCTCTTTTGCAAACTTTTGCGCTATTGCTTTTCCAATACCGCGAGTTGCTCCGCTTATTACAAGTGTTTTTTTCATTATAAATACCTTTTTAAAATTTCTTTAATTTTTCTTTTACTCTCTTCGCTTGGTTCAACCAAAGGAAGTCTATATTCAAGAGAAGGAATAAGTCCAGCTTCATACATTGCATATTTTATAGGAATTGGATTACTTTCGATAAACATTGCTTTATTTAATTCGTAAAGATCTTCATTTAATTTTCTTGCCTTTAGAAATTCTCCTTTTAAAGCTAAATTTACAAGTTCTGAAATCTTATCCGGCAATAAATTAGCTGTTACCGAAATAACTCCTTTTCCTCCACTTGCTAAAATAGGATAGTTTATTGCATCATCTCCGCTAATTACGGAGATATCACATTTGCTAAGAAGAGCTACAACGTTTTCTACTTTGCCAGTTGCTTCTTTAATTGCTACTATATTTTCTACTTCTTTAAAAAGTTTTACGGCTGTATCAACTTCTATATTAGAACAAGTTCTTCCAGGAACATTATATAAAACTACCGGAATATCAATTGAATCTGCTAAAGCTTTATAATGCTCATACAATCCTCTTTGAGTTGGTTTATTATAATATGGAGAAACACTTAAAATAGCATCAGCGCCTTTATCTTGTGCAAATTTAGCCAAATCTATAGCCTCATGAGTGGAATTACTTCCAGCTCCTGCTAAAACTTTTGTATCGGTTCCTTTACAAACACTTACAGCAAGTTCTATACATTCTTTATGTTCGTTATGAGTTAAAGTAGCACTCTCTCCTGTGGTTCCAACGGGCACAACCCAATCAATGCCATTTTCTATCTGTCTTTTTATCAATTTTTCATATGTTTCAAAATCAACTTTTGAATTTTTAAATGGAGTAATTAATGCGGTCATACTACCTTGCATTTTAAACCTTTTTTATGAAATTATAGCATAGTTATTCATACCTTAAAGTCTCCAGTACATCAGTTTTGCTTGCTCTAATGGCTGGATATATGCTTGAAATCAATACGATTATAAAAGCTCCAATTATTATTAAGGAAAAATCTATAAAACTTAAATCAACCGGTAATTTACTAACTCCATATACATCAGCCGGAAGTTTAACTATATCAAAAGTTTTTAAAACCCAAATTCCTATTCCTCCAATTATCGTTCCGCTTATAATTCCAAAAATTCCAATAATCATGCCAAGTCGAAGAAAAATTGCTTTTATCTCTTCTTTGCTCGCTCCAAGAGAAATCATTAAAGCAATTTCTTTTCTTTTACTCATAATCATCATTAAAAGAGAGCTAATTATATTCAAAGAAGCTACGATAACAATAAGCATCAATACAAGAAAAAGAGCTCTTTTTTCCATTTTAAGCGCTGCAAAAAAATTTCCATTTTGCTGCCACCATCCAATTACTCCAACTCCGTTAGGAACTACTTTTTTTATTTTTTCTATATCTTTAAAAGGATTTGAACTCCAAATATGAATTCCGCTATAATAATCTTGATGAAGAATCCTTTTTAATCCTTCTATATTCATATATGCTATCCCTTTATCATAAGCAACAAGTCCGCTATTAAAATAGCTTATAATTTTTACTCTTTTCATAATCGGACTAACCCCAAACCCAAAAGGAGATAATTTCGAAAAAATCATAATAACTTTTTCTCCTTTATATATTCCACTATCTTCAAATAATCTTTTACCAACTACAACATCAAAAAGTCCAACCTTTTTGATTTCTTTAATAGCGTTTTTAAAAATATAATTTATATTAGCTTCTTTTTTAAAATCAACTCCATATAATAAAACACCATTAAGCCCATTTTTTTGAATAATTGCGCTTGTTTCAATATAAGGAGAAAACTTAAAATCTGGAAAAATTTTTTCAAGTTTTTTTAAAAGATTCTCATCGACTTTAGTTAACGAAGAATAAACGGTAATTGGATAATTCATAATTTTCAGTTTTTTTTCGAATTCTTTATCCATTCCATTCATTATTCCCATTGCAATCATAAGAGTAGCAACGCCTACTAATATTCCCAAAAAAGCAAGAAAAAAACTAACATAAATAAAAGGATGCTTTTTATCAAACCTAAGATACCTTCTAACTACAAACCTTATAAATTTTTCGTTTTTCACGCTTCACCTAAAATTTTGGACTTTTTCCACAACAATCTTTAAACTTTTTACCGCTTCCACAAGGACAAGGCTCATTTCTTTTTACTTTTTTTCTTTGCTTTGCTTCAAATTCTCTTTTTAAATATTCTGTTTGAGCTTCAAGTTCTTTCATAATTTCATCTACGCTTTTTTCTTGCATATCTTCAGGAATTTCCGGAATATTTTTTAATATATCTTCTACATTTTTACTTTCAAGAGCTTTTAAAAACTCTTCAATATCTTCATCTACAGGCATTTGATATTCTATTTGAAGTTGAGATAAAATTTTCATACCTTCAACTTTTATTCTTTGAATTAGCTCTTGAAATAAATTAAAACTCTCTTTTTTATACTCAACTAACGGATCTTTTTGATTATATCCTCTAAGTCCAATTCCAGTTTTTAAAATATCAAGCATATATAAATGATCTCTCCAAGCTTCATCAAGGACTTGAAGAATTATTTGTTTTGGAATTCTTTGTTTATCTTCTTCGCTTGCATCCTTAAATTTATTTTCGAATTCTTCTTTTAATCTATTAACTAAATATTCTTTTAATTCCTGATAATCTTTATTTAATTCTTCATCGCTAAAATCAATTCCTGTATATTCTTTAAGAATAGCTTTAAGTTTCTTTTTGTCGATATCTTCTTTAACGGAATGCTCAAAAATATCCGCTTGATTTAAAATATATTCCACAAATTCTTTTCTCATTTCATCTATTTTTTTCAAAATATCATAATTAGGATCAAGCAATTGATCTCTAAATTTATAAATTACCTTCCTTTGTTCATTTGCAACGTCATCATATTTTAAAATATGTTTTCTAGCTTCGAAATGCATATTTTCAACTTTTTTTTGTGCATTTTCGATAGCACGAGTTACAATTTTACTATCAATATGTTCTCCTCTTTCAATCCCAAGTTTATCCATAATGTTTTTAATTTTATCGCTTCCAAAAATTCTAAGCAAATCATCCTCTAAAGATAAATAAAATTGAGATACTCCAGGATCTCCTTGACGACCCGAACGACCTCTTAACTGATTATCAATTCTTCTACTTTCATGCCTTTCGGTTCCAATAATATAAAGTCCACCAAGTTTTTTAACTTCCTCATCTATTTTAATGTCAACTCCCCTACCCGCCATATTAGTTGCAACAGTAACCGCACCTTTTCTTCCGGCTTTAGCAATAATTTCCGCTTCTTTTTCATGATGTTTAGCATTCAAAACCGTATGAGGAATTCCTTCTTTTTTAAGAAGATTTGATAAATACTCGCTTTTCTTAACGGATGTCGTTCCAATTAAAACAGGTTGTCCTTTTTTATGAAGCTCTTTTACTTTCTTCACAACCGCTTCAAATTTTTCTTCTTCCGTTTTAAATACAAGATCGTTTAGATCTTTTCTTATTACCGGTTTATTGGTTGGAATAGTAATAACTTCAAGTCCATAAATTTCTAAAAATTCAGTAGCTTCGGTTGCCGCTGTTCCTGTCATTCCCGCAAGTTTTTCATACATTCTAAAATAATTCTGATAAGTAATTTCCGCAAAAGTTTGAGATTCTTCTTGAATTTCAACCCCTTCTTTTGCCTCAAGAGCTTGATGTAGCCCTTCACTAAAGCGTCTTCCTTCTGCAATTCTTCCCGTAAATTCATCAATAATTAAAACTTCACCTTTTCTTACTATATAATCCCTTCCCTCCTTAAATAAATAATTTGCCTTTAGCGCTTGATCAAGATGATGAGCTAAAATTGCATTTTCTGGAGTATAAAGATTATCTACTCCAAAAAGCTCTTCAGCTTTTTTAATTCCTTCTTCGGTTAATAAAACTACTCTATCCTTTTCATCAATTGTAAAATGTTTATTAACTTCAAGTTGTTTTGCTACTTTATCTGCTTTTATATAATCTTCTACTCTTCTATTAGCAGGTCCAGAAATAATAAGAGGCGTTCTTGCTTCATCAATTAAAATACTATCTACTTCGTCTACAATCGCATAATAATGCCCTCTTTGAACTTTATCTTTTATATCAAAAACCATATTGTCTCTTAAATAATCAAAACCAAATTCTGAATTAGTCCCATAAGTTACATCGCATTCATAAGCTTTTTTTCTCTCGCTATCTTCCATTCCACTTACAATAACTCCCGTTGTTAAACCAAAAAACGAATAAAGTTTTCCCATTTCAGTAGCGTCTCTTTTTGCCAAATAATCATTTACCGTCACTACATGAACGCCTTTTCCAAGAATTGCATTTAATACAACAGGCAAAGTTGCAACAAGAGTTTTACCTTCTCCTGTTTTCATCTCCGCTATTTTGCCATCATGTAAAACCATTCCACCTACAAGCTGAACATCATAATGTCTCATTCCAAGCACTCTTTTGCTTGCTTCTCGTGTCATGGCAAAAACGTCAAAAAGATATTTATTTAAAGTCTCTTGCTCATTAGCTCCGTTTTTTATCTCTTCTAAAATTTGATTTTTTATTTTTTTAAATTCATTTTTCAATTCTTCATCGCTCATTTTTTCATATTTTGGCTCTAATTTATTTATTTCTTTAACTTTATTAAAGTACTTTTTTAATTCTCTATCGTTTTTAGTCCCAAAGATTTTTCTAAAAATATTTTTTACCACTTCCAAGCCTTTAAAACTTTTTTGTTATAATAACATATCTTTGATTGGAGAATGCGTATGAAAATCTTTAAACTCATAATCCTTCCTATTTTTTCATTTGCATTATCTCTTCCTCAAAGTTTTAGCGCAGATTTTAATCAAACGATAATCTCGAACAAAAATACTCTCCATTATAGCGGAAAAATATTTTACAAAAATAAAAACATCGTATGGAAATACATTAAACCATATTCAAAAATTATTTGGATAAAAGATAAAATATACGTATATGAACCAGATTTAATGCAAGTTACTATTATGAATAGAAAAAAATCTCTTGATAAGTTGCTCAAAAACGCAAAAAAAGTAAAACAAAATCTTTATGTAGCTACATATGAAGGAAAAAAATATTATTTTGTTTTTGATAATAGATTAAAAAAATTATATTACAACGACGATATGGGAAATAAAGTAGAAATAATTTTTTACAATTACAAAAACAACGCCCCAACTAAAGAATTTGAAATAAATTTTCCAGAAGAAGTAGATGTAATATATCAAAATTAGCCATGGTGCGGCGGGGGGGACTCGAACCCCCACGGGCTTACGCCCACAAGACCCTCAATCTTGCGCGTCTACCAGTTCCGCCACCGCCGCAAGCAATGAAATTATAACAAAAAAGATCAATTTTTTAAAGATTCTTTTAAAGATTTTACCATATTTCTAATTTCTTTTTCGTTTGTTTTTATTTCCATAAACTTTAAAATTCTATTAACAACATTCATTAAACCTCTCGAATTTTTAATTTCTTCAAGCTCCATATCAATTCTCTCAAGCAAAGCAAGCAAAAAAGGAATATTGTTTATTTCTTTTTTTAATTTTATTTCTAGATCCGGATATTTTTCTTTGTAAATAAACGCATACTTTTCCTTGTTTTTTTGAATTTCTTCTTGCTCAAAATCAACTATTCTATCTTTTTCCAAAGAATATTCAATAAAATGTTTATTTTTAAAACTTGGTCTATTAGAGAGCTCTTGGAATTTTTTAATTAATTTATTTATATTCTCAAAATTTATTTCATCCACATAAAAAACTATTTTAAAAAGCTCTATATCACTTACTTCTTCGGTTTTTGGATTAAAAAAAGGAATAAAATTCAATCTTTTAACTTTATCTAAATCTTTTTTTTCTATTACTCCAAGCAAAATATCGTTATAGATCGAAAATAAAGGATTAAAATGTTTAATAAAATACGAATATATGTATTTATTTTTAACTTCATCGGAAGTGAGCTTTATTGCTACTACATAAATATCTTTTGAATCACTTAAAAATTCCAAAAATTTGGAAAAATTCAATATTCCTTTTGTAAAAGTCAAATCTACATTATCAATCTTTAATGCATTTAAATTTTTTATCAATTTTTGCTTAAAAGCATCCTTTTTTTCTTTTTCTACTTTACATTCTTTAAATAATTCTCTTAAATTTTTCGCTACGATTTCGTTTTTTTCTTTTATGTTTTCTATCTCCTTTTCAAGATACTTAATTTTATTAAACAATTTCTCAATCATTATTTCCCTTTAAAAGTTCTTTTGCATATTCAATAGCTCTTTTTGAAATCTCTTTTCCTCCGATAATTCTTGCTATTTCCTCAATTCTTTCTTCTTTGTTTAATTCTTTCACATACGATTTATTATCTACTTTAGTTACCAAAAAATGTTTATCGGCTAAACTTGCAAGTTGAGGTTGATGAGATATAGAAAAAATTTGATATTTTTTAGATAAGAGTTTTAAAACTTCTGCTACGCTCATCGATTCTTCCCCACTTAAATTTGCGTCTATTTCATCCAAAAACAAAACTTTTTCTTCATTGTCCCATTCTAAAGTGCTAGCAAGCAATGCTACCCTTAAACGATTAAATTCTCCTGTTGAAATCGTATTTATATCTATTTCATTTACAATAATTTCAGCTTCATTTATACCAAATTCATCAACTTCTTCTTTCTCATAAATTACAATCTTCGCTTCAGGCATATAAAGCTTTTTTAAATAAAAATTTAACTTTTCTTCAAAAATTTTTGCCGATTTTTTTCTTTTTTCACTTAAAAATTTAGCAATGCTTTTTAATTCTTTTTCAAGTTCTTTAAGCTCTTCTTTTAAATTTTCTTTTTCAAAAGTTAAATTTTCAAGTTTTTCCAATTCTTTTTTCTTTTCTTCATAATATTTAAGACTCTCTTCTATACTTCCAAATCTTCTAATTAATTCTTGTAAATCGGACAATCGATTTAATACTTCTTCAATATCGACGCTTTCAAGAAAAGAAGCTTTTTCTTGAGCCTTATCTATCATAATTCTTAATTCGTTCATAGAATTCGAAAAAAATTCGCTATCTTCTTCTATCATGTCTAAAAATTCATATACGCTATGTTCAAACTCAAATATTCTCTCAATTTCCAAAATTTTTTCTTTTATTTTTTCAATCTTGCTTAAATCTTTTTTTATCTTCATAAGTTCTTCAAATTCACCTTCTTTTGGGTTAATAGTTTCAATTTTGTTAAGTTCAAATTTTAAAAATTCGATTTTATCAAGCGCGTCCTTTTCGCTTTCTTCAATCTTTCTAAGTTCTTTTTTTAAAAGATTATATTTTTTATATAGATTTTGAAACGCCTCAAGCTTAACATAATAATCTTTCTCTTGATGCATTTTGTCAAGTAAACTTATAATATTTTTACTTTCAAATTCTTTAATTTCTCTTAAAGATAAATAACTAACAAAACTATCTCCTATCTCTCTTACAACCTTTTTACTTACCGCTTGATTGTTTATAAAATATCTACTTTTATTTTTCTTTATTTGTCTAAAAATCGTAACTTCATCTTTTTCAATACCATACTTCTCAAGATCAAGCTCATTATCAACTATTGCTTCAGAAATTTTTGCGTTTACATCAAAATAACCAAAAATTGAAAGTATACCTCTTATTAAAACACTTTTCCCTGCCCCACTTGGACCTGTAAATACGATAAGTCCTTTAGAAAATTCCATTTCAACTTCGCTAAATTCAAGTTCAACTTCATCAAAAGTTACGTATTCTTTAAGATAAACCCTCTCTATCATTTCTCTCCCCAATTAAGTTTTTCTCTTAAAACTTCAAAATAGTTTCTCTCAAGCCTATGAATTAATTTTGCTTTTCTCTTTGCTTTTTTAATTTTAATTTTACTTCTTAAATCGTAAATTTCTTGACCATCGATAATAAGTTTGGCAAATTTTTCTTTTACTTCAATTTCAAGCACAAAATCGCTTGGCAAAATTAAAGGTCTTTGAGTTAAAGAATGAGGACAAATCGGAGTTAAAACAAATCCTTCAGTTAAAGGATAAATAATAGGTCCCCCAGCGCTTAAATTATAAGCCGTAGAACCGGTAGGAGTAGCTATTATAAGTCCATCTCCTCTATAAGTATTTAAAAAACTTTCATTAGTATCTACTTTAATGTTTATCATTGAAGAAATTACTTCTTTACTAATAACAGCATCGTTAAAAGCATACAAGTTTATATTCTCATAATTAATTTCTATTACCATCCTTTCATCAATTCTATATTCTCCTTTTAAAAACTTATCCAAAAACTCTTCAAGATTTTCTGGATTAATATCGGTTAAAAAACCTAAATTGCCCGCATTAATTCCAAGGACTGGTTTATCGTATTTATAAGCTCTTCTACAGACGGAAATTAAGGTTCCATCTCCTCCAAGAGCTACTAAAAAATCGCTTCTTTTACAAAGTTCATCAAATTCAATTCCCAATAACCCAATGGCTTTAGCTGAAACGCTATCAATTAAAACATTGATATTTTTCTTTTCAAAAATCGCTTTAATTTTAAAAAAAATTTCTTTTATCTTTTCCGTACCTTTAGGTTTTAAAACAAATCCCGCTATCATCAAAAACCTTTTTTAAAAATTATATCAAGTTATTAATCCCACAAATTTTCTTTTTTATCTAGAAATATTACACTAGTAGGATAAGCAAGTTCCAATTTGGAGTTTTTAATGATCTTAAGTACTTTCATCAATACATCTTGTTTTACTTCTAACCATTCATCCCAATCAATCGTAGTAGAAAAAGCATAAACTAAAATATCCATGGAATATTCGCTAAATTTATCAAGATAAACGAGCAAAGTTTTTCTTACTCCATATTTATCTTCTATTACAAACAAAGCATTTTTAGGCATTTTTTTTAAAGAGGGTCTAATTTTTTTATCGGTCACTATTTTGGGATGATTAATCAACATTTTTCTAATCTCGTTTATTACCCTATTAATTTCTTCAATATCAGTAGAATATTTTAGTTTTATCCAAAATTTAATCCTTCTTCCAATTACTCTTCTTGACCAATTTTTAATATAATCATTTGCCAACTTAGAATTTGGAATAATAATTAATGCATTATCAAAAGTTCTAATTTGAGTAGCATTAAGTCCAATTTCTGTTACAAATCCCTCAAAATCTCTTGTTTCTATCCAATCTCCTACATGAAAAGCATCTTCACTAACTAGTCTAATTGAGTCAAAAAAATTACTTAAAGTATCTTTTGCCGCTAATCCTATAATAAACCCACCTATTCCCAAAGAAGTAATAATGGCAGTTACGTTTATTCCAAAATAAGAGAGAATAATAGTTATATCGATAATAAAAATTAATATTTTCGCAAGATTTATAGTAAGGGAAAAAAGCTCCCTTCTAACAGATTCTTTTTTTGCTATTTTTACGTGAATTAGAGTATAAATAACATATTTTATTATTTCATAAATTAGCCAAGAGATTAAAAATACATTCAAAAAAAACAAAATTCTTTTATCAAAATGAAAAATAAAATACAATGCATTTAAATCAATTAAAAATAAAAGAGGAATACCTATTTTTTTTACTCTCGTATAAAGCAATTTCAAAAAGATATTTTTTCTCTTTTTAAATAAAAAGAGCTTTATTGGTTTTGAAAGCTTAACAACTAATAAATTAATTAAAAAAAGAATACCAATAAAATAAAGCTTTTCCATTTTTTGTGTTAATTATATCACATTTTGATATAATTGCGCTAAAAAAAGGAAAATAATGAGAAGCCACTATTGTGCGGAACTTAACGAATTAAACGTTGGCGAAGAAGTAGAACTTGTTGGATGGGTAAATTCTCATAGAGATCATGGAGGAGTTATTTTTATAGATCTTAGAGATAGAAGCGGTATTATTCAAATCGTAGCTGATCCAGCAGATAGTAAAAAAGCTCACGAAATAGCCGAAAAAGTAAAAGACGAATATGTTATAAAAGTAAAAGGGAAAGTTAGATTAAGAGGAGAAGGACTTGAAAATCCAAAATTAAAAACCGGAAAAATAGAAGTAGTAGCTCAAAATATTGAAATAGAAAACACTTCTGAAGTACTGCCTTTTCAAGTTGGAGATAAATCAGTAAATGAAGAGCTTAGACTTAAATATCGTTATTTGGATTTAAGAGATCCAAACATGCTTGAAACATTTATTTTAAGAAGCAAAGTTACAAAAGCAATTAGAGACTACTTCGATAAAAACGGATTTATAGATGTTGAAACTCCAGTTTTAACAAAATCAACTCCAGAAGGAGCAAGAGATTATTTAGTACCAAGTAGAATTTATCCCGGAGAATTTTATGCTCTTCCTCAATCTCCTCAACTTTTTAAACAAATCTTAATGGTAGCAGGATTTGATAAATATTATCAAATTGCAAAATGTTTTAGAGACGAAGACTTAAGAGCCGATAGACAACCAGAATTTACTCAAGTTGATGTTGAGATGAGTTTCGTTACTCAAGATGAGGTAATAAAAACCATTGAAGGAATGATAAAAGAAGCTTTTGAAGTAGCAGGAATTAAAGTAGATTTGCCAATTCAAAGAATTAGTTATAATGAAGCAATGGAAAAATACGGAAGTGACAAACCGGATTTAAGATACGATTTAGCAATGGTAGACGTTATTGACGAATTCGTAGATTCAAGTAACGAAATTTTTAGTGAAATTGCAAAAGATAAAAAAAACAATCGCTTTAAAGCTTTGAAAGTTCCAGGAGGAGATAAATTTTTTAGTAGAAAAATGTTAAAAGAACTGGAAAATTTCGTTAGAAAATTTGGAGCAAAAGGACTTGCGTATATTCAAGTAAAAGAAGATGGATTAAAAGGTCCAATTCTTAAATTCATGAGTGAAGATTCTCTAAATAGAATGCTTGAAAAACTAAAACCAGAAGTTGGAGACATTATTTTCTTCGGAGCTGGAGATAAAAAAATCGTTCTCGATTATATGGGACGACTTAGAGCAAAAATCGCAAAAGATATGGGATTAATTAACGAAAACGAATATAAGTTTGTATGGGTTGTTGATTTTCCAATGTTTGAAGCAGATGAAAACGGGAAACCAACCCCACTTCATCATCCTTTTACAATGCCAGATATGAATACATGGGATGAAAAAAATTTTGAAGAAATTAAATCTATCGCATACGATTTAGTATTAAACGGATATGAAATTGGAGGAGGAAGCATTAGGATTCATAAAAAAGACATTCAAGAAAAAGTGTTTAAACTTCTTGGAATAGATGAACTTGAAGCAAGAGAAAAATTTGGATTTTTACTTGATGCTTTAAAATTTGGAGCACCTCCTCATGGAGGATTTGCTTTAGGACTTGATAGAGTTATAATGCTTATGAGAAAAACTGATAACATTAGAGACGTTATAGCGTTTCCTAAAACTCAAAAAGCTCAATGTCTCTTAACAGGAGCACCAAGCGAAGTAGACAAAGAGCAATTAAAAGAACTTCACATAAGAGTTAAAAAACCAAGCAATGAGACTAATTGATCTAAAACAAGGAGACGTTTTTAAAATCGTAGACTTTGATAAAAGTTGCGGAAATTTTAAACAAAGATTAATTGACCTTGGAATTAGCAAAAATCAAATAGGTCAAGTTTTAAATAAATCTTTTTTTGGACCAATTGAAATAGACTTAGAAGGGAAAAAA
>JAMORJ010000121.1 GCA_027063595.1 Nautiliaceae bacterium
TTTAAAGCCTCTTTGTTCATATAAGCAAGCATTAAAACTTCATTAGTATCTATATCTTGAACAATTACGGGTACAAGCCCTCCATTTTTTTCAAAATCTATCATCTATTCGCCCCTATTGCTTTTTTAGGCTCCTCTACATTCATCCAAAGATTTGGAACCACTCCCCCAGGCGTTAAGAAAATTTTTGCATTTGGATTATTTTTAAGAGCTTCGTTAAATTTACTTTGAACCTCTATTTGCTTAAGTTTTAATAATTTATTCGTAAGAGATTTTGAAATAATGGCATTTGCTTTTGCTTGAGCTTGTGCTTCTATAAGCTGAGCGTCTGCTTTTCCTTTTGCTTCTATAATTTTAGCTTCGGCAATTCCTTTTGCAATAGCCGCTTTTTTTTCAGCTTCTTGTTTTGCTTTTAAGACCTCATATTTTGCTCTCTCAGCTTCTTGTTTTGCAATTTGAACTCTTTCAATTTGAGCTTTTATTCTCTCAGGCAAAATAATATCTCTTAATTGAAAACTTTCAAAAATTACAGGTTTATTTGGAATTTTATTAAGCTGTTCTCTTATTTGATTTTCAATCTTTGCTGCAATTTCATTTCTTTTTACCGGTATCTCTTCTGCTGGATATTTACCAATAACATTTCTTACAACATCTCTTACTATTGGATTAATAATTTTATCTTCCCAATTTAATCCATAAGTTTTTACTACATAAGCTGCTTTATTCGGATCAAGTCTATAACTTACTGATAATTCCACCGTAATCGGAAGCCCTCTACTATCTAAAACGTTAATTGCTGGATATACTTTAATAGTTCCATATCTATCTGGCATAGTTCCAATTTCCTGATTTCTTTTATAGCTTATCATATGAACCTTAGTATCAACCAAAATTACTTTTTGAAAAATAGGCACGTAAAAATGAAGCCCAGGTTTTAAAGGCGTTGGAGAAAATTTACCGGTAGTTGCTAATATTCCAACTTCTCCTTCATTAATCACTACCCAAGGCTTAAACAAAAACAAAACAAAAATAATCCCTATAATTCCCAAAATCCAATTTCCTCCATCTTTAATAAATTTTGGAGGCTCAAACTTAGGAGGCTCAAATTCTTTTTTATTTTTATTATCTTTTACCCATCCATTCAAATCCGCCGGCATACAATTCCTTTAAATATAAGTTAAATAGTGTTTATAATTTTTATCTCTTCCATAAACAACGTCAAAATACGCATCTTGAAGTTCTTTTGTAATAGGACCTCTTTTTCCATCTCCTATAATTCTTCCATCAACTTCCCTAATAGGCGTTACTTCAGCCGCAGTTCCAGTAAAAAACGCTTCATCGGCAATATAAACCTCATCTCTTGTAATTCTTCTTCTTTCAATTGGAATATCTCTTTCTTTTGCAAGTTCAAGGACGGTTGCTTGAGTAATGCTCTCAAGAGAATTGTCATTAGGTGGAGTAATTAACACTCCATCTCTTACGATAAAAAAGCACTCTCCACTTCCTTCAGCTACAAACCCTTCATCATCAAGCATTAAAGCTTCTTCGTATCCACATTCAATCGCCTCATATTTTGCCATTTGAGAATTAAGATAATTTGCAACCGCCTTTGCCTTTCCAAAAGTAGATTTTACAGGATTTCTAACTATCGAAGATATTTTTACTCTAATTCCCTTCTCAAGTCCTTCTTCTCCAAGATAAGCTCCCCACTCCCAAGCGGCAATTGCAACATGAACAGGAGCTCCTATATGATAAAGTCCCATTTTTCCATAACCTAAAAATACCAAAGGTCTAATGTAAACGTTTTCTTTAAATTCATTTTTTCTTAAAAGTTCAACTTGAGCCTCTTCCAATTCTTCTTGAGTAAAAGGAACATCAATTTTTACTATTTTTGCAGAGTTTAAAAGTCTTTTTGTATGATCTTGAAGTCTAAAAATAGCAAGTCCATCTTCGGTTTGATAAGCTCTCGTTCCTTCAAATACACCATTTCCATAATGAAGAGTATGGGTTAATACGTGAACCTTAGCCTCATCCCAAGGAATAAATTCGCCATCCATCCAAATATACTTAGCTTTTTGCATATTTTTCCTTTTTTGCAAGAATTTTAACATAATTTTTGATATCATTATATAAAAAGCAAATTAAGGAGAAATAATGGGATTAATTCCTGAAAAATTTTTAGAGATTTTAGGATTAAAAAAACTAAAACAAGACGATTTAGTTGCAAAAAAACTTCTTGGCTCTCAAGAACTTGATGGAGAAAGAGGAGAAATAATAAATCCTTACACTAAAGAAGTAACTACAAAATACGTAAAATGCGACATAGAAGATGCAAAAAAAGCTTTAAATATAGCAAAAGAAGCATTTAAAAACACAAAAAAATCGCCTCTAAAACAAAGAATAGAATGGATTAGTGATGTTGCAAAAAAACTTGAAGAAAGAAAAGAAGAGTTTGCAAAATATATTACTCTTGAAGTAGCAAAACCAATCTCTCAAGCAAAAATCGAAGTTGAAAGATGTATAGGAAATTTAAAAGCATGCGCCGCAGAAGGATATCATATTTTAGGGGAGACTATTCCTACCGATGCGGAAAATG
>JAMORJ010000122.1 GCA_027063595.1 Nautiliaceae bacterium
TTTATCTAGACATTTTAGAGATAACGATCTTGTTGCAAGATACGGTGGAGAAGAGTTTGTAATAGTAATGCCTTTTACTTCGTTAAAAGATGCTTGTGAAAAAATGGAGTTTTTAAGAAAAGAGATAGAAAAAAATATGTTTTGTAATGGAAAATTAAAGGTTACTATAAGTGTTGGAGTAGCTCAATTTAATAAGGATGAAACGGCTAATGATTTAATCGAAAGAGCAGATAAAAATTTATATAAAGCAAAAGAAAGCGGGAGAAACAGGGTAGTTTGCGAGTAACTACCCTTCAATAATTTTATCTACCCACATTACAAATTGCATTTCAGGTAAGGCGCCCATAACTCTATCTATTTCTGCTTTATCTTTTATTGCTATTATCGTTGGAATACTTCTAATTCCAAATTGAGCTGCAATTTCAGGAACTTCTTCCGTATTTACTTTTAAAAAGTTGGCTTTTAATGGATATCTTTTTGCTGTGGAATCAAAAATTGGTGCAAACATTTGACAAGGACCGCACCATGTAGCCCAAAAATCTATGATAATAGGCACTGTTACATTTTTTACGATTTTATTAAATTCTTGAGCAGTTTCTATTTTTATAGGTCTATTATCAAGCAAGTTGTTTTTACAAACTCCGCAAACTGCTTTTTTGTATTCTTCTTTTTTTGGAAGTTTGTTTAATGATTTACAATGTGGACAAGCAATTACAATATTTTCCATTTTCCCCTCCGTTATTTTTAGTCTGATTATATCAAGTTTTTTAAGCGTTGTCAATTATAATCTTGTACGCCATTGGCTAAATATATTTAACAAATTTTAACGGTCATTTACAATTTAACGATTTTGGCTCCATATCCTCCCATATGAGGCGGAGCGTCTTTAAATTCTTTTACAAGAGGATGATTTTTAAGTAAATCAGTTATTCCTTTTGCCAAAATTCCTTTTCCTATACCGTGATAAATCCATACTTCTTCAAGTCCGGCAAGAGCTGCTTTATTTAAATATTCTTCTGTTTTTTGAAGGGCTTCTTCTAATCTCATACCATGTAAGTCAAGTTTAATGTCAATACTTTTTATTTTAGGTTTATAGATTTTTGCTTCTTTTTTTATTGGGGCAATATATGGTTTTAGAGCATTTTTTGAGATCATAAGTTTTTTACCATCAAACTCTACGATTGCGTTTTTACCTTTTATTTCTATGATTTTTCCGATATTACTTCCATATTTTACAGTATCTCCTATTTTAAAATCTTTATTTATTTCTTCTTTTTGAATTTTTATTTTGGATTTTGCTTTATGAGCTTCATTTAATTTTCTATGGGCTTCTTGAATTGATTTTGCTTTTATTGCTTCTTTAGCAAGGCGAATTGCTTCGTTGTATTCTTTTAAAAGTTTTTCTTTTTCTTTTTCTATTTTTTCGTTAAATTCTTCTTTTTGGCGAATTAAAGATTCTTTTAACATTTTTACATTTTCTAGTTCTTCTTCTAGTTCTTTTAATTTTTGTTTTTGTTTAAGTTCGAGTTCTGTGGATTTTTCAATTAAAGTATCGAGTTTTTCTAAGTCTTCGCTATATTCTTTTTTTGCTTTTTCTACTATGTTATAAGGAATACCGTATCTAAGAGCTGTTTCAAATGCATAGCTTTTTCCTATGGTGCCTTTTATAAATTCAAAAGTTGGTTTTTGTTTTTTTTCATCGTAAATTGCGGCTAATAATTCAACGTTTTCATTTGAGCTAAGAAGGCTTGCTAAGCGTTTATGATGAGTTGTGATTACGATTTTGTTTTTTTTCATTACTTCTTCGATTATTACTTTAAATAAACTTGCCGCTTCGTTTAAATCCGTTCCAAGTTCAATTTCGTCAACTCCAATTAAGGAATGTTCTAAGTTAAACACTTCTTTAAATTCTTTCATTCTTCCAGCAAAGGTTGAAATGTCGTTTTTTACGTTTTGGGGATCTTCTATGATTGGTATAATTTTTTTAAAATGAGGAATTATAGAATTTTCTCTAATTTTCATTGGTAAAAGGTATTTTGCCATAAAAGCGGCGCTAAGGATTGATTTTAAAAGCATTGTTTTTCCACCCGCATTAACTCCCGTTATTATTAAAACTTGACTTTCCCATTCTAAATTTATTGGTTTACAATTATTTAAGGCTGGATGACAAAAATTTCTAAGATACATTTTATTTGATTTTATAGGTTTGATAAATTCAAGATTTTCCGATTTTGCTAGAAATACTCTTGCTTGAAGAGAATCAAATTTATCAAACTCTTTATTTATAAATTCCAAAAATTTAATCCAGCGCCTAAATGTTTCGCTAAAATTTTTTGCTATTTCGTAAAGTTTTTCTTCTTTTTGGCTTTGTAAATTATCGAGTTCTTTTTTTATTTTTTCTATGCTTCTTGGAAAAATATAAAAATAGCCTGATGAGCTTCTTCCTAGGATTTCTGCATCTATTACTTTATTAAATCCGCCTCTTACTAAAAGACATTCTTCTCCTGCTTGAAGATGTATTGATTTATCGACTAAATAACTTTCTATTTTTCTTGAATTGATATACTTGTAGAGCT
>JAMORJ010000123.1 GCA_027063595.1 Nautiliaceae bacterium
TTGCAAGTAATCAAATAATTTATACCATAAATAATTTTTCTTCTATTACGCCTTTAAAACAAAATGATGTTTTGGCTACATATTCTCCTAAAATAAAAAAAGAAGATGGGTATGTGGATTTTCAAGATGCTTTAATAATGGATAGAAAATATAGAGCCTTTAAACCTTGGCCTGGAATATTTTGTGATAAATTTAAAATTAATGAAATGGAACTTTTAGATACAAATAGCGAAAATGAAAAAGGAAAAATTTTAAAAATAGATGATGGGGTTGTGGTTGGTTGTAAAAAAGGAAGGGTTAAATTAATTAAAGTTCAAGTGCCTGGTAAAAAAGAAGTTAGAGCAGTTGATTATGTTAATGGTAAAAGATTAAAAATAGGGGATAATATATTGATATGAAAATGAAATTTTTGTATTTTAAAGAGATTGATTCGACCCAGAAATATTTGCTTGAAAATTTAAAAGAGTTAGATGCTCCTTTATGTGTTTGGAGCGAATGTCAAAAAAATGGGATAGGAAGCAGAGGAAATAAATGGATAGGAAAATGTGGAAATTTGTTTTTTTCTTTTGTGGATTTTTTAGAAAATTATAAAGACGTTCCAATTCAGAGTTTGTCTATATATTTTGGATGGATAATGAAAAAAACTTTAAATGATTTTGGAAGTGAGGTTGTTTTAAAATGGCCAAACGATCTTTATTTAAATAAAAAAATAGGGGGAGTTTTAACTAATATTAAAAAAGATAAAGTAATTTGTGGAATAGGAATTAATACTAAATTTGCTCCAAAAGAATTTGAACGCTTGGATATTGAAATAAAAAATGATAAAATTTTAAAAGCCTTTTTTAAAAATTTGGAAAAAATATCTTTTAAAGAAGCTATAAAAGAATATAAACAAGAGTTTGAGTTAACAAAAAAGAAATTTAATATAAATGGAATATTATGTGATGATGGTGCTATTTTAAAAAATCGCAAAAAGGTGTATTCAAAAAGATGATAGAAATAATTTCGGTGGCAAATCAAAAAGGCGGGGTTGGAAAGACTACAACGGCTGTTAATTTAGCCGCAAGTCTTGCTATTGCCGATAAAAAAGTATTGTTAATAGATGCTGATCCACAAGCAAACGCTACTTCTTCATTAGGATTTTATAAAAGCGATTACGAATATAATTTGTATCATGTTTTAATTGGAAGCAAAAATATCAATGAGGTAATTTTACACACTACTCTTCCAACTCTTGATTTGATTCCTTCAAATATTGGACTTGTTGGAATTGAAAGAGAATTTGATTATTTGGAAGATAAAGAGTTGATTTTAAGAAAAAGAATTAAAGATTTAAAAACTGATTATGATTATATCATAATAGATACTCCTCCAACTTTGGGTCTTATAACGATAAATGCTCTAAATGCAAGCGATAGTGTAATTATTCCAACTCAAACGGAATTTTTTGCGCTTGAAGGTTTGGCTCAACTTATGAAAACTATTAAACTTCTTCAACATACTTCCAATCCTAAATTAAAAATTAAAGGATTACTTCCTACTATGTATTCTAAAAAAAATAATCTTTCAAAACAGGTGCTAGCTGATTTGGTAAGACATTTTAGGGATAAGCTTTTTATTAATGAAAACGGAAATATTTTAATTATTCCAAGAAATGTTCGTTTAGCTGAAGCTCCAAGCTTTGGAAAACCCATTATTTTATACGATATAAAAAGTTCTGGAGCTATTGCGTATGAAATGCTTGCTAAAAAAATTTTGGAGAGTAATGAATGAAAAGACTTGGAAGAGGACTTAGTGCTATTTTAGAAGATGCCGAAGCGTCTTATTTAAAAGAATTACCAAATAGCGGTGTAAACGAGATTGAAATTGATAATATCATACCAAATCCTTATCAGCCAAGGAAAGAATTTAGTGAAGATAGTATAGAGGAATTGGCTATTTCTATTAAGAAGCATGGGCTTTTACAGCCTATTGTAGTAATTAAGGATGAAGATAAATATATTTTGGTTTCTGGAGAGAGAAGATTAAGAGCTTTTAAAAAGTTAAAAAAAGACAAAATAAAAGCAATTATTGTAGATTATTCAAAAGAAAATTTGAGAGAATGTGCTTTAATTGAAAATATTCAAAGAGAAGATTTAAATCCTATTGAAATTGCTATTGCTTTGGATGCTTTGATAAAAGAGCATGGTTACACTCATGAGGAACTTGCTAAGAGCATAGGAAAAAGCAGAACTTATATTACGAATATGTTAAGAGTTTTGAATTTACCAAAAGATGTAATTGAGAAAATTAGAAACGATAAAATTTCGATAGGTCACGCTAAAGTATTGGTAAATCTTCCAGAAGAAAAAGTAAAAGAGGTTGTAAAAGAGATAGAAGAGAAAAATTTAAGCGTAAGAGATACTGAAAAATTGGTAAAAAGTTTGAAAGAAAAGAACGAAGAATTTAACGACGAGATTGTGGAAGTTGGTTATAAACTTAAAAAATTGGGATTTAAAATAGAAGTTGGAAAAGACTTTGTAAAAATAAAGTTAAAAAACGAAACAGATTTGGAAAAATTAAACAAACTTTTGGAAAATTCGAATTAATTTTATGTTAAAATTTCACAAAAAGGAGTATTGATGCTTGATTTGAATTTGGGCGTGATGTTAATAATAGCGGGTATTTTTTTAATTACGATGATTTTGCTTAAAATTTGGTTGTTTGAGCCTCTTGTAAAATTTATGGACGAAAGAGAGGCTAAGTTAAAAGAAGAGCTTGAGATGATTAAGCAAAATACCGAAGAGACTAAAGAAATAGAAGAGGAAATTCAAGAAATTTTAAAACTTGCAAGAGAAGATGCAAGAAAAATAGTAGAAGAAGCTAGATTGAAAGCAACTGAAGAGGCTGAAAAAGTAAAAACTATTAAACAAAGAGAAATAGAAGAAGCAAAAGAGTCTTTGGCATTGAGGCTTAAAAAAGAAAAAGAGGAAATTTTAAAAGAATTATTAAAAGATAAAGAAGAAATTAAAGAATTACTACAAAATAAATTAAGGAAAGCGGCATGAAAAAGTTATTTTTATTGCTATTAACTGGTGCTATTGTTTTTGCAAGCGAAGAAGGGACGGATATTATTCCAAGAACGATTAACTTTATTATTTTTGTTGCTATTTTGTATTATTTAGTAGGAGACAAAGTAAAAAGATTTTTTGAAGAGAGAAGAGAAAAAATTGCAAAAAAATTCCAAGAAATTGAAGAAAAATTAAAAGAATCTAAAGAGAAAAAAGAAGCATTAAAAGCTGAATTGAATCAAGCAAAAAAATTGGCTGAAGAAATTATTCAAAATGCTAGAAAAGAAGCTGAATTTATAGAAAGTAAAATAAAAGCGCAATTAGAAGAAGAGATTAAGCTTCTTGAAAAACATTTTGAAGAATATAAAGAAGCTGAAATTAGAAAAACTAAACAAGAGGCTGTAAAAGAATATTTACAAGAAATATTTAAAGATGTTCATATTACAAGCGAAGATGCAGCAAAACTAATTCTAAAGGCGGCATAATGATAGTTTTAAAATATACAAAAGCATTGCTTTTAGCGTTAAAAGAAGATGAAATTTTAGAGGTGTTTGAAGCTATTAAAAAATTGGCTTTAGTTGCAAAAAATCCTAAATTTGTGTTATTGGTAAAGTCTCCTATGCTTAGTATAGATGAAAAAGTTGAAATTTTGAAAAAAATTGCGCAAAGTAATAATCAAAAATTTGCAAATTTTATTAAAATTTTACTTGAAAATAAAAGAATTGACTTATTAAAAGAAATTTATCAAAGTCTTTATGAAGCGGTTTGTAAACACTTTAACAAATATGAAGGTGTAGTTGAAGGAAAAATTGAAGAAGCTACTCTAAAAGCATTAGAGGAAAAACTCTCTAAAGAATTCGATGCGAGTATAAATTTAAAACTTAAAGAGAGTGATATTAACGGAATAAAAGTATTTGTAGACGTTTTAAATGTAGAATATTCAATTTTAGAAGATAGAATTAAACAAGAATTAATGAATCAAATTTTAAAAGCAATCTAAAAGAAAGGAGTATAAGTGGTACAGGAAATTACACAAATTATTAAAGAAAGAATCGAGAACTTTGAACTAAAAGTAGATGTAGAAGAGGTAGGAAAAGTTATATATTCAGCTGATGGAATTGCGAAGGTTTATGGTCTTACTAACGCAATGGCTGGTGAAATGGTTGAATTTGAAACTGGTGAGAAGGGATTAGTATTTAACCTTGAAGCTGATAACGTTGGGGTAGTTGTACTTGGTAAAGGTACTGAAATAGTTGAAGGAAGTACGGTAAAAAGACTTGGTAGATTAATTTCTGTTCCTGTTGGAGAGGCTTTAATTGGTAGAGTTGTAAATGCTCTTGGTGAGCCAATTGACGGGAAAGGTGAAATTGAAGCAACTGAATATAGATATGTTGAAGAAAAAGCTCCGGGAATTATGGCTAGAAAATCTGTTCATGAACCACTTCAAACTGGTATTAAAGCGATTGATGCTCTTGTACCAATTGGTAGAGGACAAAGAGAGCTTATTATTGGGGATAGACAAACTGGTAAAACAACAGTAGCTATAGATACTATCTTAAATCAGAAAGGACAAGATGTAATTTGTATTTATGTTGCAATTGGACAAAAACAATCAACTGTTGCAAATATAGTAAGAATTTTAGAAGAGCATGGAGCAATGGATTATACTATTGTTGTAAATGCTTCAGCATCAGAAGCGGCTTCATTAAAATTCTTAGCTCCATACGCTGGTGTGACAATGGGTGAATATTTTAGAGATAGCGGTAGACACGCGCTTATTGTATATGATGATTTAAGTAAACACGCAGATGCGTATAGAGAAATGTCACTTCTTCTTAGAAGACCTCCAGGAAGAGAAGCTTATCCAGGAGATGTATTCTACTTGCACTCAAGACTTCTTGAAAGAGCGGCAAAACTTAATGATAAACTTGGGGCTGGAAGTCTTACAGCGTTACCAATCATTGAAACAAAAGGTGGAGATGTAGCTGCGTATATTCCAACAAACGTAATTTCAATTACGGATGGACAAATTTTCCTTGAAACAGGACTATTTAACAAAGGTATTAGACCAGCGATTAACGTAGGTCTTTCAGTATCAAGGGTTGGGGGTGCAGCTCAAATTAAAGCTATGAAACAAGTAGCTGGAACTTTAAGATTAGAACTTGCTCAATATAGAGAGCTTGAAGCATTTGCTCAATTTGCAAGCGATTTAGATGAAGCAAGTAGAAAACAATTAGAGCGTGGACAAAGACTTGTAGAAATCTTAAAACAACCTGCTCATCAACCACTTCCTGTAGAAAAACAAGTAGTAATTATTTATGCAGGAACAAAAGGATATCTTGATGATATTCCAGTAAAAGCTGTAAGAAAATTCGAAGAAGAGTTATATCCATTTATTGAAACTAAATATCCACAAATTTTTGAAAACATTAGAACTAAAAAACAAATTGATGATGAAACAGAAGAGCTAATTAAAAAAGCATTAGAAGAATTTAAGGCTCAATTTAGCGTAGAGGGATAAAAAAATGGCAACTCTAAAAGAATTAAAAAATAAAATAAATAGTGTAAAGAACACGCAAAAAACTACGCGAGCTATGAAGCTCGTTTCAACTGCAAAACTTAAAAGAGCTGAAGAAGCTCTTTTAATGTCAAGAGTTTATGCAAAAAAAATAGATGAAGTGATGAAAGAAATTGCATCTAAACTCTCTTCAATAAAAGAGAGTATTACATTAAGAGCTTTTTCTGAAATTCAAAAACAGGAAAAAGTTGATATTATTGTTATAACTGCCGATAAGGGACTTTGCGGCGGTTTTAATATGCAAACTATTAAGGCTACTCTTGCTAAAATTGAAGAGCTTAAAGAAAAAAAGGTAAAAATTAGGCTTAAAGTAATTGGTAAAAAAGCGATTGAGTATTTTAAATTCGTTGGAATTGAAATGAATGAGGAAATTATAGGGCTTTCAAGTTCGCCAAACTATGAAAAAGCGGCCGAAATTATTGAAAAATCTTATAACGATTTTGTAAATGAAGAAATTGATAATATTTATTTAATTTATAATGGATATGTGAATAAATTAACTCAAAAAGTTCACAATCTTGAATTATTGCCTTTACAGGTAAAAACGACTCAAACTCAAGAATTTTTAGAAGTTGAACCAACTGATGATTATGAAATTATACTTGAGAGTTTAGTAAAAAAATATCTTGAATATACAATGTATTATGCTTTGCTTGATTCTTTAGCGGGCGAGCATAGTGCAAGAATGCAAGCAATGGATGCTGCTACTAATAACGCGCAAGAGATGGTTAGAGTTTTAACTTTACAATACAATAAAGTTAGACAAGAAAACGTAACTAGAGAACTTATTGAAATTGTTACTGCTATGGAAGCAATGAAGAAAAAATAAAGGAGTAAAATGGAAGGTAAAGTAGTACAAGTATTAGGTCCAGTTATTGATGTTGAATTTCCAGGAGACAAAGTTCCTGAAATTAATGAAGCTTTAGTTGTAGAATTTGATGCTGAAGGAAAGCATCATAAAGTGGTATTAGAAGTTGCTGCTCAAATTGGAGATAATATTGTTAGAACAATTGCAATGGACTTAACTGATGGTCTTACAAGAGGAACTAAAGTAGTTGCAACTGGTGCTCCAATTTCTGTACCAGTTGGAGAAGCTGTTCTTGGTAGAATTTTTAATGTAACTGGTGATGTAATTGATGAAGGTGAACCAATTCCTGCTGACGTTCCAAGATGGTCAATTCATAGAGATCCACCTCCATTTGAAGAACAATCTACGAAAATGGAAATTTTTGAAACTGGTATTAAAGTAGTAGATTTGCTTTGTCCTTATATGAAAGGTGGAAAAACAGGTCTTTTTGGTGGGGCTGGAGTTGGAAAAACAGTTATTATTATGGAATTAATTCATAACGTTGCTTATAAACATTCTGGATATTCTGTGTTTGCTGGGGTTGGTGAAAGAACAAGAGAAGGAAACGACCTTTATCATGAAATGAAAGAGAGTGGAGTTCTTGATAAAGTTGCATTGTGTTATGGACAAATGAATGAACCTCCAGGATGTAGAAATAGGGTTGCAATGACTGGTCTTACAATGGCTGAATATTTTAGAGATGTTGAAGGAAGAGATGTATTGATGTTTATCGATAATATCTTTAGATTTGCGCAAGCAGGTGCTGAAATGAGTGCTTTGCTTGGTAGAATTCCATCTGCGGTTGGTTATCAGCCAACTTTGGCAACTGAAATGGGAAGACTTCAAGAAAGAATTACATCAACTAAAAAAGGAAGTATTACTTCAATTCAAGCGGTATACGTTCCAGCTGACGACTTAACAGACCCAGCACCGGCAAGTGTATTTGCTCATTTGGATGCAACAACAGTTCTTAACAGAAAAATTGCTGAAAAAGGTATTTATCCAGCGGTTGATCCACTTGATTCAACAAGTAGAATTCTTGATCCTCAAATTGTTGGAGAAGAACATTATAAAGTTGCAAGAGGGGTTCAAGAAGTATTGCAAAAATATAAAGATCTTCAAGATATTATTGCAATTCTTGGTATGGATGAGCTTAGCGAAGAAGATAAACTTATTGTTCAAAGAGCTAGAAAAATTGAAAAATTCTTATCTCAACCATTCTTTGTTGCAAAAGTATTTACAGGTGCAGATGGTAGATATGTACCTCTTGAAAAAACAATAGAAGGATTTAAAGCAATTCTTGAAGGTAAAGTTGACGATCTTCCAGAAAATGCATTTTATATGGTAGGAGATCTTGACGAAGCTATTGAAAAAGCTAAAAAGATGCAAAAGGCATAAAAATGAAAATTGATATAGTAACTCCTCTTGGAAGAATCTTCCAAGGGGAAATAAAAGAAGCGACTTTTCCTGGTATTGAAGGGGAGTTTGGAGTATTGGATGGACATGCTCCTCTTGTTACTACTTTAAATCCTGGAGTGATTACTATTAAAAAGAACGATGGAAAAGAAGAATTGATTGCCATTAATTGGGGATATGTAGAAGTTACGCCTGATCATGTAAATGTTTTAGTTGATGGTGCTGTACCAGTTAGCGGAAGTAGCGAAAGTGAAATTGCTGAAGCAATAGAAAAAGCTAAACAATTAATAAAAGATGCTACTGACTCAGATGCGTTGGTAGCTGCTGTAGAAGCGAGAATAGAAAGTGCAGCAAGAAATTTATAAAATTCTAAGTAATCCCATAAACTTAATTGTTTTGGGATGGCTTGGGATTTATCTTTTTTTTGTTTTTTTCGTATTTTTTTATAAATTTTTTTCTTTAACTTCTTGGATAAAAAAAGAAGAAGAAGCTTTAAATTCCTTACTTATGAGTGAAGTTTTTCCTATTGAATCTTCGTTAAATTCGTGTATTGAAAAAGCCTCTAAAATTAATAAATATACTTTTGATGCTTGTATTGAAAGTGCTAAAAAAAGAGCAAATTCTGGTTTAGTATTTTTAAGCATTGTAGCTTCTACTGCTCCATTTATTGGTTTGTTTGGAACAGTCGTAGGAATATTGAATGCATTTGCTTCAATGAAAAGCGTTACTACGATTAACATGATTGCTCCAGCGATAGCAGATGCTTTAATTGCTACTGCAATAGGTATTATTGTGGCGGTTCCTGCTTATAGTTTTCATCAGATTTTGGCTAAAAAAGTTGAAGATTTGATTGCTACTTTAAAAACTTTAAGGGATATGTATCTTAGCAAATGAAAAAGCCAGAGCTTAATATAACTCCTTTTGTGGATATTATGCTTGTTCTTCTTGCTATTTTGATGGTTTCTGTAACCGTTTCTACTTATCAAGAAAAAATCGTAAATTTGCCAGAAGGTTCTAAAACTTCTCCTGCTACAAAAAAAGCTACGATTACGATTGAAATTCCAAATTCTAAGTTTGTAATAGTAAATAAAGAAAAAATGCCTTTAGATAATTTTTTGGAAAATTTTAATTTAAAATATTCAAAGTTTGATAAGAATTCTTTAATATATATTGCAGCTGATAAAAATATTAAATACGATACCTTTATGAAAGTATATGCTGCTGTAGTAAAAACTGGATTTACTCAAATAGGGCTTTTAACCAAATGAGGCTTTTAATTTCTTTTTTTCTTTCTGTTTTTGTATATATTTTAATAATTGTTTTTTTTGCTTTTTTTTTGTTAAAAAAGGATGAACAAAAAAAGGAAGTTTTAATTCATACAGCAATAATTCCTCAAATTCAAAAAAAATCTTTAAAAGTGCAAAAAAAAGTAAAAAAAGTAGAAAAAAAGATTAAAAAAAAGGTTAAGCAAGGAAGTAAAAGTAATGTTGAAAAAGGAGGAGATGTTAGTTTCGAAGATATTTTTAAAAACGTAAAAGCCAGCGTGCCAACTACTCCTGTTAAATTAAAAAAAAGTAACATGAGTAGGTATAAAGGAATAGAGAAAACTTTAAATAAAGTGAAGTTATTAAATGTGGATATTAGTTATAAAAATAATTCTAAAAACGACAATGTAAATGTAAATGAAATTATTAAAAAAATTTCAGAAATTTGGAACTTAATTTCTGATGTTCCAGGTGAATATGCTAAAATTAAAGTAATAAATCGCAATGGGAATATTGATGTTATTGTTCTAGATGCTAATATTAATACTCGTCAGCAACATAGACTAATAAATGAAATTAGACGTTTGAATTTTAATAAGGATTTCGACTTGGATATTTTATTCCAAACAAAGGTGAGCAAATGAAAAAAATATTGTTTTTGTTTTTAGCGGTGTTTTTATACGCTAAAGAATATGTTATTACAAAATATTTGACAAATAGACCTTCAATTTCTGTGGAATATAATGGTCCAAAAGAAGTTAAAAAAATTTTGGATATGGATTTTAAAGTGCTGGATCATTTTAATTTAGATAGTAATTCTTCAATTAAATTTTTATTTTCGTATTCTAAAAAAGATAAAACATTAGAAGTTAAATATTTAAAAAATGATAATCTTATATTAATTAAAAAATATAAATCGTATTCTTATGCTTATTTTCCGTTTTTAGTGCATAGAGCAGTTTATGATATAAACGAATATATGAATATGCCAAGTGCAAAATTTTTAATAAGAAAAGTAATTTATTCTTTATTAGTTGCTCCAAAACAGGCAAACATTTATCTTGCCGATTATACTCTCTCTTATAAAAAAAGAATAATAACTGGAGGTCTTAATATTTTTCCAAAATGGGCTAATGAAAATCAAACGGAAATTTATTTTACTAAATATGAAAGATTGCCGGTTCTTTATAAATATAATCTTTTAACTGGTAAACTTACGAAAATTTTGACTTCTCAAGGGATGTTAATAGTTTCTGATGTGAAAAAAGATAAACTTTTATTGACATTGGCTTTAAAATCTCAACCTGATGTTTATTTATTGGATTTAAAAACTAAAAAGTTACTAAGAATTACTAATTATCCAGGAATTGATGTAAACGGAAAATTTTGGGGTAAAAAAGTAGTTTTTGTTTCTGATAGATACGGGTTGCCGTTTGTTTTTTCAAAAGATTTATCAACGGGAAAAGTAACGAGAGTTTTATATCATGGAAAAAATCAAGTTGGAGTAGATTCGTATAAAAATTATTTGGTGATTAGTTCAAGAGAGACTGATAATTCCTTTAAGCCAAATACTTTTAATCTTTTCTTGGTTAATTCAAATGATGATTCTTTAAAAAGACTTACCATGAGAGGGCAAAATATGTTTCCTAATTTTTCTGTAGATGGAAGTTCTATTATGTTTATAAAAAGAGAGAATTTTTTTAGTAAAATTGGTATAATACGATTAGAGGAAAATAAAGTATTTTATTATAAACTTAATAAAATACTCCAATCGTTTGATTGGTAAAAAATATAAAGGAGAAAAAAATGAAAAAAATAGCATTGGCGACTACTTTAGCAGCACTTTTTATTTTTTCTGGATGTTCAAAACAACCTAATTTAGAAAATGCGCAAAATGTTGAAGCTACTTCGGTTCAAACTGAAAATACAGTTAGCGAAACTTCTAATGAAGGTATAACTACTTCAAACGAAAGTGTTAGTACAGAAAATGCTAATGTAGAAGAGCAAACAATTGCACCAGCAACTATTACTGTTTCAAAAACTCAGAATAATCAACAATTTGCAAAAAAACTTGCAAGTATTGTAATTTATTTTGATTTTGATAAATATAATATTAGAGAAGATCAATGGCCAAAAGTAGAAAAATTAGCTGAACTTATTAAAAGTAATCCTTCAAATTATACTGTAAGAATTGAAGGAAATTGTGATGAATGGGGAACTGAAGAATATAATTATGCTCTTGGACTTAAAAGGGCAAATAGTGTGAAAAACGCTTTAATTAAGCTTGGAGTTGATCCTAAAAAATTAACGGTAATTAGTTATGGAGAATTAAATCCAGTATGTACGGCTCATGCTAAATGGTGTTGGAGATTAAATAGAAGGGATAATTTTACATATCTTCCATAATTTAGATACAATTCCTAAAAAAGGAATTGTATGAAAAAATTTTTTCTTTTATTTCCAATTTTATTGTTTGGAGATATCGATCCTTTTAATGTTCAAATTTCTCAACAAAATTATAATGCTTTAACTCCTCAAGAAAAACAAATCTTAAAAAATAAAATTGATATTCAAAGATTGTCAAAGGATATAAAAAATTTAAAATTATCTTTGAATGAGTTTCGATTAAAAATAGTAAAATATGATGAAACATTAGATAATTTATCTCAAAAAATTTCTGCTTTTAATACGATTATATCTGAGATAGATTCTCTTAAATCTTCTTTGATTAAATTA
The DNA here is from genome assembly GCA_027063595.1 of Nautiliaceae bacterium. GTDB lineage: Bacteria > Campylobacterota > Campylobacteria > Campylobacterales > Nautiliaceae > Caminibacter. The sequence continues at coordinate 11,893 of JAMORJ010000123.1, forward strand.
AAAAAGGATAATAATTTAACTCTTCAAAAAGTTTTAGCGTTAGATAAAAAAGTTATATTGTTAGAAGAAAATATTTCTCAAATTAATAAAGAAATTTCTACTTTAAAAGAAACTATAAAAGAGATAACAAAAGTGCAAAATCAAAATTTTATTTATCTTAAACGTTCAATAGATATGATTTTAAATACTTTAAAAAATCGCAATTTAACTCCAAAAGAAGCAATGGCAAAGGCTAAAAAATTATTTTTTGCTGGAAAATTAGATGAAGCAAGAGAATATTTTTTATATACGTTATCTAAACGATATCTTCCTGCTACCAGTGCTTATTATTTAGGTGAGATTGCGTTTAAGAAAGGAAATTATAAAGAAGCACTTGCTTATTATAAAAAAAGTATAGAGTTTTATCCAAAAAGAACTTCTTTTACTCCAAGACTTCTTTATCATAGCGCGATTTCTTTTGAAAAATTGGGAGATAGAAAAAAGGCTATTTTAACATTGAAAAAAATAATTAAAGATTATTCTGATTCCAAATATTCTAAATTAGCTAAAAAAGAGTTGGAAAAATTACAGTAATTTGATATAATATTTTCTTATAAAACACGAAAAGGAAAAAAATGGCAACTGTTTATGCAATTGAATATACTGTAAAAAACTCAAAAGGTGAAGTTGTAGATTCTAATAAAGGACAAGCTCCTTTAGAATTTATAGCGGGAAAAGGTCAAATTATTCCTGGACTTGAAAAAGAAGTTGAAAAAATGGAAGTAGGTGAGGAAAAAACAATAGTAGTTCCCGCAAAAGAAGCTTATGGTGAAAGAAATGAAGCTCTTATAGAAAAACTTCCAAGAAGTCAATTTGAAGGAATTGAACTTCAAAAAGGAATGACTCTTTATGGACAAAGTCCAGATGGGCAAGTTATTGCCGTAACTGTTAAAGACTTTGATGATAAAGAAGTAACTATCGATTATAATCATCCGCTTGCTGGAGAAGATTTAACATTTGATGTAAAATTAGTCTCTAAAAGAGAAGCAACTCCTCAGGAAGCTCTTACAGGTCAAATTGGCACTCAAGGACAGTGTGAAAGCGGAAATTGTAATAATTGCGGACATTAATTATATAGGAGGATTATCCTCCTCCTACGAAATTTAAAGCTTCTACTTTATCATTTTCTTTTAAATGATATTTATCCCAATTGTCTTTTTTAACTATTTTCATATTAACGGCAACAGCCATCGTTTTTTCTAATATTTTTAATTCTTCAAGAAGCTCCTTGATTGTAATGTTTTCTTTTACTTCTTTTTCTATTCCATTAATTTTTATTTTCATTTTTTCTCCTAGAGAGTAATTTCTCTAATATCGCCAATATTGAGAAATTCTTTGTATATTGAGGCAATTAAACTTTTTCTATTGTGTTTTATTTTTTCATCTTCTACATTTACCATTACGTTATCAAAAAATTTATCAATTAGAGGCTTTAGAGAAATTAAAAAGTCAAGTTTTTCTTCTAAAGTCTTAATATTTTTTACTTTTTTAAATTCTTCCCATAACTCTTTTTCTTCTTTGGTTTCAAATAAGTTTTCGTCAACTTTAATTGAATTTAAGTCAAAATCTTTTACTATATTGCCAACTCTTTTAAATGTTTGATTTAGCTCTTTAAAATCTTCGCTTTCTACGATTTTGCTTAATAATTTTATTTTTTTATCTATTTTGAGCAAATTACTCTCACCCGTAGCAATAACTGCTCTAATTACTGAAGGGTTTACATTATAAAATTTATAAAGCCTTTCTATTATAAATTCTTTTAATTTGTTGCTATCTAAATTTTTATAGTTTTTTGCAAGTTCGTCAATTATTTTTAAATCAAATGGAATCTTGTTTTCTAAAGAAATTTTTATAATATGATTTGCCGCACGTCTTAGAGCAAATGGATCTTTGTTTCCTTTTGGAATTTTCCCAATGCTAAATAGCCCCATTAATGTATCAAGATTTTTGGAAATATTAAGCAAAGCCGATATTTTATTAGTTGCTGTATCTGTATATTGTTCTTTAATGGCAATTGCTATATCTTCATCAATTCCTTCTTTTTTAGCATAATAATATCCCATTATACCTTGAAGTTCGGTAAATTCATAAACCATTTCAGTTAGAAGATCTGCTTTTGCTAAGTTTATGGCTTTTTTTACTTTGTCTTTATCTATATTAAATTTTTGAGCTAAATATTCTCCTATTTTTTCTTCTCTTTTTATCTTATCGTATACGCTTCCAAGTTCGTCCATATATACTACTTTTTTCAATCCTTCAATGCTAAGACCGTTTTTAATGTCGTTTTCAAAGAAAAATAGGGCATCACTAAGTCTTGCTTTAAGTACTTTTTCGTTTCCTTTAATAATTTTGCTAAAATCATTTGTATATGCGTTGCTAACGACGATAAAATAATTTGTTAGTTTTTCGTTTTTGTATACAGGAAAGTATCTTTGGTGTTCTTTCATTGAAGTTATTATTACTTCTGGAGGCAAAACTAAAAACTTTTCGTTAAATTTTCCAAGTAAAGGAGTAGGGTATTCTGTAATGGCTACTATTTCATCAAGTAAGTCTTTGTCAATTTCTACTTTTATATTATGTTCTTGTTCTATTTGTTTAATTTTTTCAATTATTCTTTTTTTTCTTTCATCTTGATATAAAATTACTCCTTTTTTATCAAGTTCGCAAAAATATTTACCTACAAAATCAATATATATAGGTTCTTTAAAGATTCTATGTGCGTAAGTAAAATTACTTGAAGTAACACAATAAGAGTTGAATGTAATTGCTTCATCCTCAAGCATACATAAAATCCATCTAATTGGTCGGATAAATTCTTCTTTACAATTTCCCCAACGCATTTTTTTTCCGAAATTAAGACTTTTTAAAAATTCTTTTATCATTTCAGGAAGTATTTCTTTAGCTTCTTTTCCTTTTACTTCTTTTTTAAAATATAAAAATTCGCTTCCGTTTTTATTTTTGAAAGTAATCTCATTAGGGGTTGCTCCGCATTTTTTTATAAATCCTTCCAAAGCTTTTGGATTTTTTTCAACTACTGTTTTTGGAGCTCCCCACATTTCAATAATTTTATCTTCTTGTTTTGTTGGGAATTCTCTGTGCCAAAGAGTTAAACGCCTTGGAGTATAATAAAAATTAAATCCCGTTTTTAAATTGTATTTTTCTAAAATATCTAACCATTTTTTTTCGT
>JAMORJ010000124.1 GCA_027063595.1 Nautiliaceae bacterium
TCTTTTGTTTTTTTCATTAATAAAATAGACTATAAATAATACGATAAAACTCAACAATAGCATAATAGCGCTATAAATATGCGCGCTTTTGTAATCCATAATTTCTACATAGTCGTATATAGCAACGCTGGCAACTTCGGTTTTACCAGGAATACTTCCCCCAACCATCAAAACTACTCCAAATTCTCCAACAGTATGAGCAAAAGTAATAATAATTGCCGTTAGCAAAGAATTTTTCATATTTGGCAATATAACTTTAAAAAGAGTTATAAACTTTCCTTTTCCACAAAGATAAGAAGCTTCTATCAACTTTTTATCAATACTCTCAAAGCCCGCCTGAAGAGGCTGAATCATAAAAGGAAAAGAATAAATTACGCTTGCTATTACTAAACCCTCAAACGAAAATACCAACTTCATATTAAAATATTTATAAAAAAAACCGCCAATTAAAGAATTAGGCGATAAAGTTATTAATAAATAAAATCCAAGCACCGAAGGGGGCAAAACTATTGGCAAAGAAACAATCGTTTCTAAAAAAGGTTTTATTTTTGATTTTGTATTAGCTAAAAAATAAGCAAAAGGAATTCCAATAAAAAGCAAAATCAACGTTACTATAAATGAAAGCTTAAAAGAGAGAATAAAAGGCGTAAAATTTATCATACTTCAACCGCTACAAAATTTGATTTAAAATATAAATAAGCTTCTTTTTCAAAATTTATCCCCTCCTTTAACATCAAAACTTCAAAATAATCTTCTTTAAATCTACACAACACATTTGCCATAATTTCACCCTTTTTTATATTTACGATTTCTACTTTTAATCTATTTTCAAAATCAAATTTTTGAGAATTCAAAAAAAGAAGAGTTGGCTTAATTTTAAGATAAGCATATTGATTTAGCTTTAAATCTATATTCATCTCAAGCATTAAAACCTTAATTATTTCATTTTTATAATCAAAAAACAATAAATTTAAATTATCCACCGATTTTATGTCAATTAGCTTTGCTTTTACTCTCAAAATCTACTCCATAACCATATTTTTTTAAAATTTCTTTAGCTTTTTTGGATAAGAAAAATTCATAAAACTTCTTTGCTTCCTCCTTATTACTTAAAAGCACTATTCCTTGTTTTATTGGAGAATGCAAATTCTCAGAAACTTCTTTATAATAAATTTTTCCCAAATTTTTAATGTTTTTTGAAAAAAGCATAGATTTTGAAACAATTCCAACATCACATACATTTGCTACGTAAGGAATTACGCCCGAGACACTTTCGGCAAAAACCAATTTGGATTTCACTTTATCATAAAGCTTTGAATTTCTTAAAAATTCAATTGCCGCTCTTCCATAAGGAGCAGTTTTAGGATTTGTTATTGCTATACAATTGGCTTTTAATAAATCAAGAGATTTTTTACCAAAAATTATTATTTTCCCAACTCCATAAACAACCGGCTTTTCTTTGGCAAATCCCTTTTTATAAAGAACCAAAGGATATTTCATATTAGCACTTAAAAATATATCATATGGAGCAGAATGCATTATCTGAGCCGTTAGTTTTCCACTACTTGAGAGAACCAATTTTACGCTAACACTAGGATACTTTTTATGAAACTCTTTAATTATTTCCGGCATTACATAAGTAAGATTAGCAGCAGAAGCTATGTAAACATCCGCTTTTAAAAAAACGAAAAGTAAAATCAACAAATATCTCATTTACTCTCCTTTTTCTTTTCAAATTATACATTTTTCATTTATTATTTTCAATTTTTGCTTCAATAAAAGTGCCAAAAAAGTGCCTTTTAAGTAAAATTAAAGTAAAACAAATGTACATTCAATAAAAAAAGTTGTATTATAATAAATGTAAAACTCTTAAAAGGAGAAAAGCATGTCAATGAATAGAAGAGACTTTTTAAAAACTACGGCAGCAGTAGCAGCAGCAAGCGCAGCTGGTATTGCAATTCCAGAAGAAGCAAAAGCGGCAGCTGAAGAAAGCCAAAAAGATTGGCAATGGGACAAAGCTGTTTGTAGATTTTGTGGAACTGGATGTGGTATTATGCTTGCTACAAAAGATAATAAAGTTGTAGCAGTAAAAGGTGACCCATATTCACCAGTAAATAGAGGAATTAACTGTATTAAAGGTTATTTTAACGCAAAAATTATGTACGGAGCAGATAGACTAACACAACCTTTACTCAGACTTAACGAAAAAGGAGAATTTGACAAAAACGCTCCATTTAGACCAGTTAGCTGGAAAAGAGCTTTTGATGAAATGGAAAGACAATTTAAAAAATATTACAATGAACTTGGTCCAACTGGAGTAGCAATTTTTGGTTCTGGTCAATATACAATTCAAGAAGGTTATGCAGCTGTAAAACTTATAAAAGCAGGTTGGAGAAGTAACAATATCGATCCAAACGCAAGACACTGTATGGCAAGTGCGGTTGTAGGTTTTTATCAAACATTCGGAATTGACGAACCTGCAGGTTGTTATGATGATATCGAACTTACTGATACAGTTATTACTTGGGGTGCAAATATGGCAGAAATGCATCCAATCCTTTGGTCAAGGGTTAGTGATGCAAAATTAAACAACCCTGATAAATACTTTGTAGTAAACCTATCAACTTATAGAAACAGATGTTCAAACCTTGCAGATATGGAAATTATTTTTAGACCAAATACGGATTTAGCTATCTTAAATTACATCGCAAGAGAAATCATTCACAGAAATGCGGTAAACTGGGATTTTGTTAAAAAACACACTATTTTTGCAACAGGACACGCTGATATCGGATATGGTCTTAGAGATCCTAAAAAAGCAAAAGAGCTTGGATACTCAGAAAAAGAAATGCAAACTATCCAAAAACAAGCTGTAAAAACAGTAACAGAAGAAGAAGCTGTAGCTCTTAGCGCAATTGGAAAATGGAAAGCTGGCGATGAGATGGTAATGAAACACGCTAAAGGTAAAGCTCCATTCTGGCATTGGGAAATTTCATTTGAAGATTTCAAAAAAGCAGTTGAACCATATACATTAGATTATGTAGCAAAAGTTGCAAAAGGTGATAAAAACGAATCTCTTGAAAGCTTCAAGAAAAAACTTCAAAAATTAGCAGATTTATATTGCGATCCAAACAGAAAAGTTGTAAGTTTCTGGACAATGGGATTTAACCAACACGTAAGAGGAAGTTGGGTTAACGAACAAATTTACATGGTACATTTACTTCTTGGAAAACAAGCAGAACCAGGAAATGGAGCATTCTCACTTACAGGTCAACCAAGTGCTTGTGGTACAGCAAGAGAAGTTGGTACATTTGCTCACAGACTTCCAGCAGATATGCTTGTAGCAAATCCAAAACATAGAAAAATTGCTGAAAAACTTTGGAAAATTCCAGAAGGTACACTTAATCCAAAAGTTGGAAGCCATTTCTTAAAAATTATGAGAGACTTAGAAGAAGGTAAAATTAAATGGGTATGGGTACACGTAAATAACCCATGGCAAAATACGGCAAATGCAAACCACTGGTTAAAAACAGCAAGAACAATGGATAACTTTATCGTAGTTAACGAATGTTACCCAGGAGTTAGCGCAAGAGTAGCGGACTTAATCTTACCAGTTGCAATGATTTACGAAAAATGGGGTGCTTATGGTAACGCTGAAAGAAGAACTCAACATTGGAGACAACAAGTAGTACCTCCTGGAGAAGCAATGCCAGATATTTGGACAATCGCCGAATTTTCAAAAAGATTTAAATTAAAAGAAGTATGGAAAGAGCATAAACTTCCTGATGGAACTGTTTTACCAAACGTACTTGATAAAGCAAAAGAAATGGGATATTCTCCAGAAGATACATTATTTGATGTTTTATTCAATAGAGAAGAATATCGCAAAAACTTCCCATGGCCAGATCCAATCGCTAAAAACCCTCAAACAGGAAAAATGCATCCAAATACTGAAGCTGAAGGCGACTTTAGAAATGTTGTAGGAAGCGATGGAAAAGTATTTAAAGGATATGGATTCTTTATCCAAAAAGCTCTTTGGGAAGAATATAGAAAATTCGGACTTGGTCATGCTCATGACTTAGCAGACTTTGATACATATCATAAAGTAAGAGGACTTAGATGGCCAGTTGTTAACGGAAAAGAAACTAAATGGAGATTTAACGTTAACTACGACCCATACGCAAGAAAACATGCAAAACCAGGTGAAAAATTTGCATTTTATGGTCCACTTCTTAAAACAATTAAAAGAGGAGATCTTAAAGGACCTATTGCAAGCAAAGGAAAAATTAATCTTGCTAATAAAGCAAAAATATTCTTTAGACCATTCATGGTTCACCCAGAAGATCCAAAATACGACAACAATGGATACAACTTCTGGCTATGTACAGGAAGGGTGCTTGAACACTGGCATAGTGGAACTATGACTATGAGAGTTCCAGAACTTTACCGCGCAATGCCAGAAGCGCTTTGTTACATGAACCCAGAAGATGCAAAAGAGCTTGGACTTAATAGATTTGACCTTGTAGTAATCGAAAGTAGAAGAGGAAAAGTTAAAGCAAGAGTTGAAACAAGAGGTAGAAACAAACCTCCAAGAGGATTAGTATTCGTTCCATGGTTTGACGAAAAAATCTTAATCAATAAAGTAACTCTTGATGCAACTTGTCCATTATCTAAAGAAACAGACTATAAAAAAGCGGCAGTTAAAATTTACAAAGCTTAGGAGTAAACTTGGATAGAAGAAATTTTCTAACTTCAGCAATTCAAGCTACGGCAACCGCCGTAGTTGCCGGAAGCGTTGTTGGAGCATTCGTAGAAGAAAACAAAAACAAACCCTTAACTCTTCGCCCTCCAGGGGCATTAAAAGAAGAAGAGTTTTTAAAAACCTGTATTAGATGCGGTTTGTGCGTAGAAGCTTGTAAAAACAGAGAAAACAAATTTGTAGAAGATGGAAAGGAAATACAAACTTTATTTTTAGCAGCACCAGGAGATAACGCTCCAATCGGAACGCCTTATTTTATAGCAAGAACTGGACCATGTTTTATGTGTGATAACATGCCTTGCGTTTATGCTTGTCCTACTGGCGCTTTAACGCCTGAAATGTGTAAAAACGAAAAAGGAGAAGTTTCAATCGATTACGCTAAAATGGGCGTTGCCGTAATTGATCCAAGTAGTTGTATAGCATTCTGGGGACTTCAATGTACGGCTTGTTATAGAGCATGTCCTGAAATGGATAAAGCAATTACGATTGAATGGAAAAAAAACGAAAGAACTGGAAAACACGCATATAGAATTCCAGTAGTTCACGAAGAAGCTTGTACTGGATGTGGAATGTGTGAACATGCATGCGTTACGGAAAAACCGGCAATTAAAGTATTCCCAAGAGATGTATTCCTTGGAAAAGCTGGAGATAGATACGTCAAAGGATGGGATAAAAAAGACGAAGAAAGAATTAAAAACGCAAGCACCAATACCAAAACAATTACGCCAAGAAGCAAAAAAAGTGCTATTCAAAATCTAAATGAGGGAGTAAATTGGGATGATTAAAAATAAATACCTAATCCTTAGACGTATCACTCAAATTACCATATTGTTTTTATATTTTAGCGCAACGTATTTTGGATGGAAAATCCTTGTTGGAAACTTAAGTTTTTCAAAATTATTTAACACCATTCCTTTAGCCGATCCTTACGCCGTGCTCCAAATGATTTTTGCTGGAGCGGTAATTAGCTCCAATTTAATCATTGGAGCATTAATTATAATAGCATTTTACGGAATAATAGGAGGTAGAGCTTATTGTAGTTGGGTATGCCCAGTAAATATGATAACTGATTTAGCAGCATGGGTTAGAAGAAAAACCCATCACGAAAAAGATAATTTAATTAGTGCTATAAAAATTAGAAAATTTAGATATTTCTTTTTAGTAGTTTTACTAATTTTATCAGCTATAGTAGGGACAGCAGCATTTGAATTTATAAGCCCTATTGGATTATTTACAAGAGCAATCGCTTTTAGCGTGGGATTTGCTTGGGTTTGGCTTTTAGCTATTTTTCTTTTTGATGCGTTTATTCTCAGAAATGGATGGTGTGGACACATTTGTCCTGTAGGAGCGATGTATTCTGTTATTGGTTCTAAAAGCATTATTAGAGTTTATCACGATAAAGAAAAATGTACAAATTGCGGAAGTTGTTTAGAAATTTGTCCAGAAAACCAAGTATTATCCCCTATTATTCACAAAAAAAGTTCTTTTATAAATGGAATTGAATGTACAAATTGTGGAAGATGTATTGAAGTGTGTAATGATAATGCTTTAAAATTTAGCCTAAGATACATAATCAAACAAAAAGGAGAAGAAAATGAAAAAATTAATGCTAATTAGCTCAATAGTTGCATTGGGATTTTTTGTTGGATGTAATAACAACCCTTCAACAAATACCGTTTCAAACAAAGAAGTAAAAATTACTGGAATTAGAAAAAGCGATTTGAATGCAGGAAGCGAACATTTACCAGAATTAAAATACAACTCTCAAGCTCCAATCCCAGGAAAAGTGAAACCTCAATCAGCAGCATTTGAAGGAGCTCCTCCAATGATTCCTCATAGCGTAAACGGAATGGTTCCAATTAAAGCTGGGCACAATATGTGTTTAAATTGTCACGATAGAAATAACGCAAAAGCTCTTGGCGTAACTCCTATGCCAAAAGATCACTACGTTGATAATTTCGAAGGAAATAAACAAATTCATAGAATTGCTGGAAGCAGATATTTCTGTACAACTTGTCACGCTCCTCAAGCAAACATTCCTGTAGCTGTTGAAAACAAATTTGAAAGTCTAAAAGCAAAAGCAGGAGTTCAATGATAGATAAAAGCAAAAGAAACCTTTTTAGGAGAGCTTCCTCTCCTTTTAAATCCTACGTTTATCCTCCATATTTTGAAAAAAAAGAAGATTTTTTAAAATGCATTGAATGCGAAAATAAAGATTGTTTGATTTCATGTAATGAAAAAATAATTCAAATAGAAAATGAAATACCTATTATCAAATTTGGAATAAATGGTTGCACTTTTTGTGATGAATGTGCAAAAGCTTGCTCGAAAGACGTTTTAAAATTAGAAAACAAAAAAGCAAAGCTAAATTGCGAAATGATAATTAATCCAAAAAAATGCATTGCATGGAATCAAACAATCTGTTTTTCTTGTCAAGATATTTGCGAAGAATTTGCTATAATTTATAATGGTATGTTTAATCCAGTCATTGATGAAGAAAAATGCACAAGTTGTGGTTTTTGCATAAGCGTTTGTCCTACAAACGCAATTGAATGGAAAGCAATTTAAGGAGAAAATAATGAAAAAAATAATTTTATTTTTTTTAGTAGTATTTGCATTTTCAATAGAAAAATTACATCCTTCAAAAATAATAAAATTTAGTTACTACATTTCAAAAATAACATTCAACAACCAATATATTATAGCAGGACTTGAAAACGGAAAAATAGAAATAAAAAATTTTAAATCTTTAAATCTAATCTCTACCATAAATCTTCCAAAAATTCATGATTTTATGGGAGATTTGATTCCAATGCCAATTTATTCTTTAGACATTTTAGATAATAAATTATTAATTTTAGCCCAAGGAGAAAATGCAAGCAGAATTCTTTATATTTATGATTTAAACCAAAACAAACTCTCAAAAATATTTCAAACCCCAAAAACTTTAATGAAAGCAAAATTTATCGATAAAAATCATATCATTTTTGGATACTTAAGCGATGAAATAGCATTATTTGAAATAAGCTCAAAAAAATGGATATACGATAATCAAATTGGAGAATACGTATTTTCAACTTTTGCCTTAAATCCTTCAAAAACCTTAATTGCTCTTGGAGACGAAAGTGGAAACGTAAAAATTGCAGATACAAAAACAGGTAAAAAAATAAAAGAAATTATAGGTGTTAATAAAGATAAAACTATTGCCCTTTCATTTACCAAACACTTAATATTAAATGCAAGCGTAGATAAAAAAATAGGAATTTATAATTTAAACGGAAATACAAAATTAACTCTTGAGTCAAAATTTATACCTTATGCTGCAGCAATCTCTCCAAACGAAAAAACATTTGCCTATGAATATGACGACAAAAACAACATAATGATAAAAAATATGAACAATCAAAATCTTTACTTATTAACTGGACATACAATGACTTTAAGCGATATGAAGTTTTTAAACAATAAAACATTAATTAGCTTTTCACCAGCAGAAATCATTATTTGGAGGTTAAAATGAACATTTCAAGCATAATCGTTAAAACTAAACCGGAAAACTATGACGCCGTATGGCTAAATCTACAAGAGAGCAATCTTTGTGATGTACATTTTGGAGATAAAGAAAAAGGTATAATCATTATTACGATAGAAGGCGAAACTGTAGAAGAAGAAATTGCAAAACTTCAACAAATAGAAAACATGCCATTTATAATTAGTGCTGACATGCATATGAGCTATTGCGAAGAAGAACTTGATAAAATGATAAAAGATCAAGACATTACAAAAGTTGTAGAAGAAATCAATACAGAAAAAAAAGCCGAAGAAATTACTTATTTTGGTTCATTAAAAGGAAAATATTAATTTTTCTTTAAAAAAGCACTTTTTTAACACTTTAATTTAATAAAATTATTACGATAAAATGCTCAAAAAAAGGAGTGCGAAATGAAAAAAATCGTAGGAGCTGGGTTAAGCATTGCTGCATTAACAAGCGCAGCTTTTGCAGCAAATAGCTTAGATTCAAACCCAAATTACAAAAAACTTAAAAACTTCCACCCACAAGGTGTAAGTAACGATCAATGTTTAATGTGTCATAAAACAATGGATCCAGGAATTATCGCTGATTGGAAACATTCTAAACACGCAAAAGCTGGAGTTGGGTGTGTTGAATGTCACGTAGTTCCAAAAGATTATCCAACAGCATTTAAAGCTCACCCAATGCAAGGAAGCAATTGGACAGTTCAAATTGCAGTATCTTCTGTAACTTGTGCTAAATGTCACGCAAAAGAAGTTACTGAATACTTAAATTCTGGACACGCAAGAGGTGCTGCTCAATGGTTAGCGGTAAATGGTAGCGGTCATGGTAAAGCTATGACAAAATTAAGTTATCACTATGAATCTTTAAAAGGAAATGCTCCTTCACTTAATGGAGTAAAAGGACTTGGAAAAGGAATTAGAACTGATGGTTCAGTATTTCAAGCAAACGAAAAAAATCCAAAACTTGCAGATTTAAATGTAGCTAACATCTGTATCCAATGTCACGGAACAACAATCAAACTTGATTCTCAAGGTAAACCTCTTCCAACAACTTGGCCAAACGATGGTATTGCATCACTTTACCCAGATGGAGGTGTAGGAAACTGTTTAAGCTGTCACAGCAGACACAAATTCTCAGCAGCTGAAGCAAGACATCCTGCAAGCTGTGGTAACTGTCACTTAGGTCCAGACCATCCAATGAAAGAAGTATTTGAATCAAGCGTTCATGGACACATCTTCGATACAAACGAAGAAGATTATAAATTCGACACTGGTGAACAAATTCCAGGAAAAACTCTAAGAGCTGCAACATGTTTTACATGTCACATGGCAGCAATTAATGGACTTAAAGCTACACATAACGTATCTTTAAGATTAAAATGGAACCTTTGGGCACCAGATAGCTTCTTAAGAACTGCTGGATATGAAACTGCTGGTTGGGCATTTTGGAAAGGTGGAGGAAAAGTAAGCAAAAAAACTGTAATTAGAGGAAACCCTAAAGCTGGTAATCCAAATGGTCCTGAAGCAGCAAGAGCTGACATGAAAAAAGTTTGTGCGGTATGTCACGAAGCAACATTTACAAACAATTATTTCCAAAGAATAGATGCAGCAGTTAAAATTTACAATCAATACAAAACATTTGCAAACAAAATGATGAAAGACCTAAAATCTAAAGGTTTAATTAAATCTGACGTATGGAGCGATCCATTCTGGAAACTATACTACTATTTATGGCATCATGAAGGTAGAAGATTCAGACATGGTGCTGCAATGGGAAGCCCAGATTATGCGCACTGGCATGGTGTATTCCAAGTAATGCAAGATATTAGAGAAATGAAAGATATTTATAACTACAGAATGAAAATGCTTAAAAAATATAAAGATCCTAAAAAAGTTCTTGAAAACGAACCTCCAATGCCAGTTGTTACTCACGAATAATTTTCTTGCCCTTTTGGGCTCTTTTAATTAGTTTTTAAAAGTTAGTGACAGACGCCTAATTGTGAAAAAAAATAAAAAAAAGGGAAATTATTTTTTCCCATATTTTTTAGCTGCTTCTTCTATTTCCTTCTCACTCATTCCCTTAGCAATATTTACCATCATTGGATTGCCTTTTCCAGCTTTAAATTCTTTCATTTTTTTAATTATTTGAGCTGGTGCCATTGTATCAAGTTTAGCAGCCATACCACCGTTATGACACATAGCACAATCGCTATAAGCAAAAGCTACGCCTGTCAAAACCATCGCACTAACAATAATTTTTTTCATTTAAAACTCCTTTTTAATTAGCATTATAACATATTTTTTGTTTTTACAAAAATTTTACATCAAAGATTTATAAATTACATAAACTCCAACCAAAATCAACACAATTCCACTAACTTTTTCAATTACCCCAATATATTTTTTTAATTTTTCTATTATTTTCATAGCACTAATTGTAAAAACAGAAAGCAAAATAAAAGGCAAAGCAAGACCAAAAACATACAAAAACATCATTATAAAACTTTTAGCTGGCTCAACCAAAGCCATCCCAACAATAGTTCCATAAATTGGTCCAATACAAGGAGTCCATCCAAAAGCAAAAGAAAATCCAAGCAAAAAACTACCTGCATTTTGAATATTAAGCCTTTTTTCGTATTGAAGAAAATTAAACTTTATAAAACCTCCTACATGAAGTCCAAATAAAACAATAATAACTCCTAATACTATATTTACCCATTTATATGCAAAAATATTTCCTATTAAATTAGCACTTACTACTCCTATTAAAACAAAAACTAAAGCAAATCCAGCAATAAAAGATACGGAATTAAAAAAAATTTTTAATCTCTCTTTTTTACTTAAAGTTCTATTTTCTAACTCTTTAGCACTTATACCGGTTATGTAAAAAAAGTAAATTGGGACAAGAGGCAAAACGCAAGGAGAAAAAAAACTAAGAATACCCGCTATAAAACTCACTATAAAAGGAAATTTATCAAAATAATCAAATAAAGAATATACCAAATTTTCCATCAGCTCTCCCTAATTATTTTTTGTGCCAATTCGTAAGAATTTTTTATACAATCATTAAAACTAATCCCTTTATATGAATTACCATGTAAATAAATACCTTCTTTTTCACTTTCTTCAAAAATTTCATCAACTAACTTTTGATGCCCCAAAGAATAATTTGCAATTGCTTTTTTATGTAATTTACACCAAGTAATTTTAGGATTTTTAGCTCCCGTTATTTTTTCAACTTCTCTAATAGCCAAATCTATTATCTCATTTTCATTCATATCCTTTATTTCAGGAAATCTTGCACCTCCAAGCATTACTCTAATTCCGTTTCTATTTGGAAAAATATACTTATCCATTAAAATTCCAAGAGCTTTTTCTTTAATAGTCAAAATCCCAAATCCAACCGGCTTAATATTTTCATAATCAAGCCCAACAATCGCTACCGGATTAAATTTTATTTTTTCAAGTAAATCACTTAATTTTTTGTATCTTTTTAAAATTTTAGCGGCATTAAAACTTTCAGTAGCTACTACGATTTTATCAAATCCATTCAGATCTTCAATATCCTTAATTTCTTTTTTCTCAAAAGTAGCTTTCGTAGCTCGTTTTAAAGCATCAATCATTTCGCTCATTCCAAAATTAAACGAGTGAAGCTCTCCAGAAGGTTCTCCTCCTCTTTTTAACTTAATCATTCCTTTAAAAAGACTTCCATATTCACACTCTACCTTTTTTAATTTTGGGAAAGCCGCATTCATTGAAGTAATTTCTGGAGTTGAAGCATAAATACCTGCAAGCATAGGTATCATCATTTTTTCATAAAATTCTTTTCCAAGGCGTCTTATGGCAAAGTCTTTTACGCTCTCTTCTCTATCACAAATTGGCTCTACAAAAAACTCCATTAAGATTCTAAGCTTTCCCTTTAAACTCATAATAGGAGAAGTTAAAAACTTAATTGGCTTAGTAGGAATTTCTATTAATTTATCATCATAAATATATCTTTTTTTTGAATTTTCATTTGCTTTAATAGGAGTTATACCTATACTTTCGCAAAGTTCAAGCGTTTTTGGCTGATTTGACAAAAATCCATTAACTCCCTCTTCAAACAAATAATCATCTACTCTCTGAGTATAAGCTTTTCCTCCCCACTTTTCTTTTTCAAAAACACTAACTTCAAAATTATCCTGTAAAAGATAAGCAAGACTTAATCCACTTATTCCTCCCCCTATAATTGCCAACTTTTTCATTTTTAAACCTTAAATTCACTTATTTCGGCTAACAATTTTTCCGCCAATTGTTTTACTTTATTTATTTCTTTAGCATTCTTTTCTATTAATTCGATATTATCTTTGTTAATCTCTTTTACTTTTCTCATATCTTTATTAAATTTTTCAACAAAGCTTAATATTTTATTTACCTCTTCCGCTATCTTATTAATTTTTAAAACCACATCGTCAACTTGTTTAGAAATTGCAATTATTTCTTCCTCTACTTTCTTATTCTCTTCAATCAATCCAAATACACTATCAGAACTATTTTTTATCCTCCCGCTAAGATCAGTAATTGACTGAATAATTAAGTTTATAGTAGCTTCAATATCTCCTATGCTTTTTTGTGTTCTTTCGGCCAGTTTTCTAACCTCATCAGCAACAACGGCAAACCCTCTTCCATGCTCTCCAGCTCTTGCCGCCTCAATTGCTGCATTTAATGCAAGCAAGTTGGTTTGATCAGAAATCTCTTTAATAACATTTAAAATAGTAGAAATATTTTGAGATTCTTCACTTAATCTTTCCAATTCATTAGAAAATTCTATTTCTTCTTTAGCGTTTTCATCTATAAGTTGAATCAATTTTTTAATATCTTCAATTGTTGTATTTAAAGTTTTGTGAGTAACGTCTATAAATTCTTTTATTTCAAAAATTCTAGCATGAGCTTGCTGAATATCCTGTACTAATTTTTCACTATTATCAACATTTTTATCAATAATTTGAATTTGCTCATACATTTTATTTTTTAATAAATCAAAATTATTTTTTAATTTAACTACAAACATTTCATTATTTTTAGCACTATCTTTTACATGCATCAAAAATTCCCTAACTTCTTCCAAAAACATTTTCAAAGCTTTTTTAATATCTTTAAACTCGGTAATATCTTCTAAATCTATATCTTTTGATAAAATTTTTTCTTTTGCAATCGTATAAATGAACTTTTCAGTCTCATCAAGTCTACGTGAGAGAACATACATTACACTAAGAACTACAATCAAAACTAACCACGACACGACCCCCAAAATTACATATAGTATAGCATCATTACTAAATTTTTCCAATTTACTCATAATAATACTAGAAATCTTATCATCAAGACGCTTTAATAAATTAATTTTTAAAGTAATAATTTTAAACCATTTTTCAGGATTTACATTATAGTTAGAAGTTTTGCTCAAAATTAATTTTCTATACCTTTCTACTTCAACAAAAGGAGATTCGTTTTTGATTTTATCAAATTCTTTTTTTATTTTTGAATTAGCTATAGTATAAAAAGAATCAAGATAAGACTTTTGAGCAGTAATTAAATCAACGAATTTTATCAGTAATTTATCCGTCCTCTTATCTTTGCTAAAAATAACACTTCCAACCGCTCTTTCAATTCCAGCCTTTTCTTTTGCTTTTAAAAAATCTGTATAAGAATCCAAATCTAAAGAAATATCTTTATTTGGAGCCAACCTTGGAGTTAAACCTATTACACCCAAAATAATTTTATTTAAATTAGTATACCATTTAACTTCATCTTGAAAAGAAATTTCAAAATTATCTACCTGTTGTCTAATAGTAGGCAAATAATTTAATTTTTCCAAAAGTAAATTTATTTTTTCTTTAAACACAGGAGGAAAATCATTAAAATCTATTTGAGATAAAAAGTTTTTTAATTCTTTAATTCTTTTATTAGTCAATTCTCTTTGAGTTACCAATAAATTCCCAAACTTCTTCCCATGACTTCCAAGATATCCAGCCGACATTCCTCTTTCTTTTTGAGTTTCGTGAATTAAACGGCTAAGATTTGAACTTAAAGTTACCAAAACTTCTAATTTTTTCGTATTTCTTACAAATTGGATGTTATTATAAAGTTCTCTTCCGATATTTAAGGTAGTAATTATCAAAGACACGAAAGTTAAAAACATTACCAATTTAAAAGTTATTTTAAGTTTCATTTTTTTTGCTCCTTAATTAACAATAATTTAACAATATCATAATAATATCAAATATTTTTTAATAATTCAAAAACATTTTTTTCTTCTATAATAAAAAAGCAACATTCCGCCAATTATCATAAAAAAACTCAAAATCTGTCCCATCGTAATATGATCTACTATAAATCCAAGCTGAGAATCAGGCTCTCTCCAAAACTCACACAAAGTCCTAAAAAAACCATATCCAGCCACATATATACCTATAAGTTCTCCTTTACATTTATAAAACTTTTTATAAAACCAATAAATTAGCAAAAACAGCATTAATCCTTCAAAAAAAGCTTCATAAATTCCAATAGGATGTCTTAAACTTCCGCCAATATAA
>JAMORJ010000125.1 GCA_027063595.1 Nautiliaceae bacterium
GAAAAACTATTATGTTTGAAGAGAGATTTGCTTTAAGCAAAGGAATTGTAACTCAAATAGCAAAAAAAGCAAAAAAAGAGACTCTGACAGAAAAAATAGATAAAATCTTAATTCATCCAATTTTTGGGTTTCCTATATTTTTATTTATTATGTGGGTTATTTTTCAAGCTACTTTTAGTTTGGGAAGTATTCCAATGGATTATATTGATGCAAGTTTTAGTGCGTTTGGAGAATGGGTTGGAGGATTATTACCCGATGGATTTGTAAAAGATGCCGTAGTTAATGGTATTATTCCGGCTGTTGGTGCTGTTGTTATGTTTTTACCAAATATTCTTATTTTGTATCTTGGAATTAATTTAATGGAACAAACTGGATATATGGCAAGAGCTGCGTATGTGATGGATGGAGTTTTAAAAAGATTTGGTCTTCAGGGAAGATCTTTTATTCCGCTTGTAAGCGGGTTTGGTTGTAGCGTGCCGGCGTATATGGCAGCAAGAACGCTAAAAAATCCAAAAGACAGACTAATTACAATGTTAATTATTGGATTTATGAGCTGTGGCGCAAGACTTCCTGTTTATGTATTGTTTGTGAGTGCCTTTTTTGCTCCTGAAATTCAGGGAAATGTAATGTTTGCTATTTATATTGGCGGAGCGTTAATGGGGCTGATTGTAGCTAAAATTTTAAGAGTAGTTTTATTTAAAGGTGAGCCAGAGCCTTTTGTAATGGAACTTCCAAAATATAGATTTCCAAAATTAAAAGCCATTCTTTTTGATTTGTGGATAAAAACGAAAATGTATCTTAGAAAAGCTGGAACGTTTATTGCAGCTGCTAGTTTAATTATTTGGTTTTTAAGCTCGTATCCTGTAAATGAAAA
Organism: Nautiliaceae bacterium; assembly: GCA_027063595.1. Lineage (GTDB taxonomy): Bacteria > Campylobacterota > Campylobacteria > Campylobacterales > Nautiliaceae > Caminibacter. The sequence goes on from JAMORJ010000125.1 coordinate 875, forward strand.
AGAGCTTCAAAATATTCCAGATAGCAAAAAACAGACATATATTCTTGAACATTCATATTTAGCGGATATTGGAAAAGCTATTAATCCAATATTTGAGCCTCTTGGGTTTACCTGGAAAGAGAGCGTATCTATAATAGCGGGACTTGCGGCAAAAGAAGTGGTTGTTTCGACTATGGCTGTTCTTTATCATACTCCTGATAGTGATGAGACAAGCAAGGAGCTAATTGAAACTATTAAAAAGAATATTTCTTTTCCAACGGCAATTGCGATTATTTTGATAATAATGTTTTATTCGCCTTGTGTTGCGGCTATGGGAACTTTTTGGGCTGAAGTTCCTCAATGGAAGTGGAGATTGTTTTATACTATTTATCCGAATGTTTTTGCCTATATTGCGGCATTGATAGGTTATACAATAGCTAGTTAGGTTTTTGTGTTAATAGAGCATTTTTTAAGAGTAGGAAGGTCGATTTTTAATTTTTTGATTTCGTCTAAAGCAGCTTTTTTAAAACCTTTTACTTTTTTTATAGAGTATAAAACTTTTTTCCCTTCTCTTTTTGAATTTAAAAAACCTGCTTCTTTTAAGATTTTAAGATGCCTTGAGAGGCGGGATTGAAGCATATTAAAACTTGCTTCAAGTTCGCATACGCATCTTTCACCGTGCATTAAAAGAAATTTTAATATTTTTATTCTCGTTTCGTCTTTGAGGGCGGAGGCGGTTTTTAAAAACTCATCCATTTTTATCCTTTAAAGATGTTTTTGATGTTTTTAAGCGTATTTATAAAAGTCAAACTCCATATAAAAAATAATAGCCAAAAAATACCAAATCCCAAAATATCTATTATTTTAATGTTAAGAGTTTTAGCTATTAGATGAGTTGATGCTGTATATGCTCCAAGAGGGAATATAAACGCCCACCATGCCATTGAATAGTTAAGCTCTTTTCTTTTAATGTATCTTAATGTCATTATTATTGACATTACAAGCCACCAAAGTCCAAATCCCCAGAAAAGTAGAGCAAAAATATAAAAAGGTTCTTTATCCGTTATAAAAGATGTTTTTGAAACGATATTTATTAAGGCTATATTTCCCGCTCCAATAGGTCCCAAATTAATCCATACAGTAGGTGCTATTGTGCCTGGAAGCGGAGTGTGAAGGATTAATCTGTAAACAATGATTGCTAAAAGTGCAATATAAAGGAAAAATCCTCCTCCCCATCCTAAAACATTTATTAAGGTAATAAATTCTTTATAAATTCCTGAATTTAGTGGTTCAAAAAACGCTCCGGCTATAGGGATTACGATTAATCCCACTGGTGGAATATACCATCCCGGGTTAATATGATGTATTTCGATATTTTCGTGACAAAACATTATAAAAGAGATTAATAAAGAAAAGAAAATTGTTAATATTGCACCCGTTAGCCAAAAAATTTCGGCTAATTTAAAGTTGTGGAAGATAATAATAAATCCCCCAGCAATTACTAGCATCGCAATAGCAATCGTAGGATAAAATGCTGATGTTATTGGATGGAAAAGGTCTTTTTTGGCATTTTCAAAAAATAAAACCCATCTTAATGTCCATAAAATTAAGAAAATAAAAAACATAACTATATTAAAATAAAACAAGATTTTCGAGATAGGAAGTAAAAAGGGTAGGTATTTGCTAAAAAGTTTACAACTTATGGCAAGTATTCCAGTTCCCATTATACTAGCAAACCAAGAAGGTGCGAAGTTTTTAATGTATTTCATAATAATCCTTTTTGATTTTTTGTAATTATAGCGCTTCTTTTTAAAGATATCAAGATATGTTGATATGTTTATGTTAAATTTGCTTTATGTTAATTTAAACTTATTGTGGTATTATTTCAAAAATATCTAAAGGAGAATAATGTATCCCGGGATTACGGTTATTAAAAGAGATGGGAGAAGAGAGCCTCTTGATATTAGCAAAATTAGAAAATATACGATGGCTGCTTGTAAAGATCTTGAGGGAGTAGATTATTCAGAACTTGAGCTTGATGCAAAATTGCAATTTAGAGATGGAATTACTACGGCTGAAATTCAAGAGACTTTAATAAAAACTGCCGTTGATAAAATTGATATTGATAGACCTAATTGGAGCTTTGTTGCGGCAAGATTGTTTTTATACGATTTATATCATAGAGTAACGGGTTATAGCGGATATGATCATTTAAGAGATTATTTTAAAAGAGGCGAAGAGGCTGGAAGGATTTTGCCAGGGCTTAAAGAAAGATACGATCTTGATGATTTAAATGATTATATTAAACCAGAGAGAGACTTGCAATTTACTTACCTTGGAATAAAAACGCTTTATGATAGATATCTTATTAAAGATAAGAATAATAATCCAATAGAACTTCCTCAACAACTTTTTATGGGTGTTGCTATGTTTCTTGCTCAAAATGAAACAAATCCTGATAGTATTCCTGAGAGCGATAGGGATAAAGTTGATTTAAACGATCCAAAATCTATTAGGGGATATTGGGCTAAAAAATTTTATGATGTAATTTCTAAATTTGAAGTAATGGTAGCAACTCCGACTTTATCTAATGCAAGAACTACTAGACATCAATTAAGCAGTTGTTATGTTGGAAGTATGAATGATAATATCGAGGGTATTTTTGATGATTATAAAGAGATGGCTTTGCTTAGTAAGTTTGGAGGAGGAATTGGTTGGGATTTTTCTAAAATTAGGGCTCTAGGAAGTTTTATAGATAATCATAAAAACGCGGCTGGAGGAGTAATTCCTTGGCTTAAAATTACAAACGATATTGCAATAGCCGTTGATCAGCTTGGAACTAGAAAAGGAGCGATTGCCGTATATATTGAGCCTTGGCATATGGATATTTTGGACTTTTTGGATTTAAAGAAAAATTCTGGAGAAGAAAGACGCAGAGCACACGATTTATTTCCCGCTCTTTGGATTCCGGATTTGTTTATGAAAAGAGTTCAAAATGATGAGCTTTGGACTCTTTTTGATCCATATGATGTTCCTGATTTAACTGAAGTTTATGGAGAGGAGTTTGAAAAAAAATATATTGAATATGAGAATAATCCAGATATTCCAAAAAGAAAAATAAAAGCAAAAGATTTATGGAAAAAAATTTTGCTTGAATATTATGAGACTGGAAATCCTTTTCTTTGTTTTAAAGACAACGCAAACAAAAGAAATCAAAATTCTCATGCAGGAATTATTAGAAGTTCTAATCTTTGCACGGAAATTTTTCAAAATACCGAGCCAAATCATTATAAGGTAAAAGTAACTTATGAAGATGGTAGTGTGGATTATTTTGAAGAAGAAGATGAGGTAAAGGTGAATTTAGGAGAAGTCGAAGTAGTTGTTAAAGGTAAAAAAATAACTTCTCTTCATTCTATTAATGGGAAAAAAGTTTATATAGTTGAAAAAGTTCCGTTTGAAGGGAAAACGGCGGTTTGTAATTTAGCAAGCGTTAATTTAAGCAAAGTTAATACTCCAGAGAAAATAGCGGAAGTAGTTCCGATTGCAATTAGAATGCTTGATAATGTAATTGATTTGAATTATTATCCTGTTAAAAAAACTAAAGATACAAACTTAAAAAACAGAGCAATTGGGCTTGGAGCGATGGGAGAAGCTCAGCTTTTGGCTGAGAGAAAAATATTTTGGGGAAGTGATGAGCATTTTAAGTTGATTGATGAAATATTTGAAGGAATTAGTTATCATGCAATTAATGCAAGTTGCAATTTAGCAAGAGAAAAAGGCAGTTATCCTGAATTTGAGGGAAGTAATTGGAGTAAAGGAATTTTACCTATTGATACGGCAAATGAAGAAGCAAAAAAACTTGTTGAGAGAGATTTATTTAGCGCAATGCAATATGATTGGGAAAATTTAAGAGAAAAAGTAAAGGGTGGTATTAGAAATGGATATCTAATGGCAATTGCTCCAACTTCTTCCATTTCGATTCTTACTGGAACGACTCAAACAATTGAGCCTGTATATAAAAGAAAGTGGTATGAAGAGAATTTAAGCGGATTAATTCCAGTAGTAGTTCCAAATTTAAGTGCTGAGACATATATGTTTTATACTCCAGCTTATGAGCTTGATCAAAGAATTTTGGTAAAAGCTGCTGCAATTAGACAAAAGTGGATTGATCAAGGACAAAGTTTAAATATATTTATCACTACCGATAAGGCAAGCGGAAGATATTTAAACGAAATATATATGCTTGGATGGAAACTTGGGCTTAAGAGTTTTTACTATTTAAGAAGCCAATCTCCTGAAGTAAATGAAGAAGTGATGGATAGAAGCGTTGAGTGTTTTGGATGTCAATAGGGTAATATTGTGATAAAAGAAATTAGTAGCTACTATTTCAGAAGTGGTTAGCGATTTATCTTCTTTTATTTTTTTCTTATTTCTTTTGTTGGTTTAACTTTAAGTGACAGGCACTATGTAAAAGAGATGTAATTTATGATATAATCTTTAAAAAAAATAAAGGGGCTTTGATGCAAATAAAAAGACTTTACAATTACAATTGCCCTATGCATAAAGGCAGCACTACTTCGATTATTAACGGATGTACAGAAGGTATAATTAATTTAAATAAACTTAGCTATCCTTGGGCTTATAATTTGTGGGAGATGATGCTTGCAAATACTTGGTTTCCAAGAGAAGTGGATTTGACTGAAGATGCAAGACAATATCGTCAACTTCTTCCGGCGGAAAAAAGAATGTATGATAAAGCACTCTCTCAACTTATTTTTATGGATAGTATTCAAACTAATAATACGCCAGATCATGTAAATCCTTGGATTACTGCGCCTGAAGTTAACATGTGCTTGGTAAGACAAGCATTTGAAGAAGCTCTTCATTCCCAAAGTTATGCCGTAATGGTTGATAGTATTTCTCTTAATACCGATGAGATTTATGAAATGTGGAGAGCCGATGAAAATTTAAAAAGAAAAAACGAATTTATCGGAAATGTTTATGAAGAATGGGGTAGAAAAGCGCTTGAGGGAGATGATGAAGCTAAGGTTTACATGATTGTTGCAAATCAATGTTTAGAAGGAATTTATTTTTATAATGGATTTGCGGCATTTTATGTGTTGGCAAGGGCTGGAAAAATGATAGGTTCGGCTCAAATGATTAGGTTTATTCAAAGAGATGAGGTAACTCATACTTTATTATTTGCAAATATTTTTAAAGAGATAAAAAAAGAATTCCCTGATTTGTTTACGCCTAATGTTATTAGGAATATAAAAGATATGCTTTATGCTGCTTACGAGCTTGAGAGAGATTGGGGATTTTATATTACAAACGATGAAATTTTAGGACTTTCTAAAGAGCTTATAGATAGATTTACAAAATATCTTGCAAATAAAAGAGCCCATGCAATGGGACTTGAGTTGCTTTTTCCTGAAATTGGACTTAAAAATCCAATTAGTTGGTTTGATAGTTTTAGCTCTTTTAACGATCAAAAAACAAACTTTTTTGAAGGAAACGTTGTAAATTATTCTAAAGGTAGTCTAAATCTTGATGATTTTTAAAAGGGAGGGAATGAAAATTTTTCAAAAAGAAATTGTTATAAAAGCTCCAAAAAGGGGCTTTTTTTTAATTACGGATGAAATTTTAAGAGCCGTTGATATAAGTGATATTAAAGTTGGAATGATGAATATATTTTTAAAACATACGAGTGCTTCCCTTACGATAAATGAAAACGCTTCGCCAGAAGTTAGAATCGATATGGAAGAAATTTCATCTAAATTAATTCCAGATGGATATCATTATCATCATAACCTTGAAGGTAGTGATGATATGCCAGCACATTTTAAATCAAGCATGTTTGGAGTTAGCTTAAATATTCCTATAACGAATGGAAAATTAAATCTTGGCACTTGGCAAGGAATATATTTAAACGAACATAGAAATTATCCAAGCACGAGAGAAATAGTAATTACAGTTTGGGGAGTTTAAGATGAAAATAATAGATTTTGACAAAATTGAATCCAAAGAGCGCTATAAATTAATGTCTCAAAACATAATTCCTCGCCCTATTGCTTGGATAGTAACTGAAAATGAAGATAAAGTAAATATTGCTCCTTTTAGTTATTTTACTGGAGTTAGTAGTGTTCCTCCTCTTTTGATGGTGAGTATTGGAAGAAAAAAGCCAACCATTGATGAGCCAAAAGATACTTTTAGAAATATTAAAGAGACTAAAAAAGCTACTGTTTGTTTGGTTGAGCCTGATATGATGGAAATTGTAGATAAAACGGGAGAAATTTTGCCATTTAACGAAAGCGAAGCTAAAAGATTTAATATTGAGCTTGAAAGAATTGATGAAAATTTTCCTCCAATAGTAAAAGGAGTAAAAAGAGCATTTTTTACAGAGCTTTATGGAACGTTTGAAAGAGATGAAATGAAAACGATACCTTTTTTTCTCGAGATTAAAAAAATGTATTTAAATGGTGAGTTTAATCCTTTAGCAAGAGTAGGCAAAGGATATACGACGCTTTGTAAGGAAATTTGATGAACAAAATAGTATGCGTTGGTCGTAATTACGTAGAGCATATAAAGGAACTTAATAACGAAATCCCAAGTGAACCTGTTTATTTTATAAAGCCTATGAGTTGTGTAAAAGAGGAAATAAATTTAGTTGATTATTCTCCAATGCATTATGAAGGAGAAATTTGTTTTTTAATTGGTAAACAACTTAAAGTTGGATTTGGGTTTGATTTTACGTTAAGAGAAATTCAAAATGAACTTAAAAAAAAGGGGCTTCCTTGGGAAAGAGCAAAAGCTTTTAAAGGAGCTGCCGTATTTAGCGATTTTGTAGAATTTAATAATATTGAAGATTTAGGGCTTGAAGTTTATAAAAATAAAAAGATCGTTCAAAAGGCGGATGTAAGTTTAATGATATACAAACCTGAATTTTTATTTAAAGACATTGATAAAATTTTTGGATTATATGAGGGCGATATCGTAATGACTGGAACTCCAAAGGGAGTTGGAGTTGTGAAAAAAGGAGATGAATTTGAAGGAAGAATTTTGGAAAAAGGAGAAGTTATAGTAAGTAAAAAATGGATTGTTAAATGATTCCCATTAGCGAAATATTTTATTCTATTCAAGGAGAAGGTAAGTTTGTAGGATGTCCTAGCGTTTTTGTAAGAGTTGGTGGATGTAATATGAGATGTTTTGGATTTGGTAAAGAAGGTTGCGATAGTTATTATGCCGTTGATAAAAAGTTTAAGAGCGAATGGAAATTAATGAAGATTGATGAAATAAAAAAGGAAATAAGCAAATATCTTAAATTTAATCCTCATTTGGTAATTACTGGCGGAGAGCCGATGCTTTATTATAAAAAGCTTTATCCTTTACTTGAATGGTTTGAAAATCCTATAACTATTGAGACTAATACGACGGTTGATATAGATTTTGAAAAATTTAGTTTGTATAAAAAAGTAATTTTTGCAATGAGCGTTAAACTTAGCAATTCTAAAGAGCCAAAAGAAAAAAGGATTAAAAAAAATGTAATTAAAAAATATGCAAAAAATAAAGAGAGCTTTTTTAAATTTGTAATTGATAAAGATTTAAATGATGAAATTCAAGAAATTGTAAAAGGTTTTGATAATCAAATATATTGTATGCCTCTTGGAGCAACTAAAGAAGAACTTGAAAAGAATGCTCCTTTTGTGTTTGAATTTTGTTTAAAACATGGTTATTGTTATAGTGATAGAATTCATATCAGGCTTTTTGGAAAGAAAAAAGGAGTTTAGAATTGATAATTAGAAAACTTTTTAAATTTGAAAACGCTCATATTGTTAGGAATTGTATAAGTAGAAGATGTAGTAAGTCAATTCATGGTCATAGTTATAAAGTAGAAGTAAAGTTAAAGAGCAATTTTTTGGATAATGCTCAAATGGTTATGGATTTTGGGCTTATGAAGCTTTATATAAAAGATATTGTTGATAGTTTTGATCATGCAATAACTTTATGGAATAAGGATGAAGAAGAATATATTAAATGGGCTAAAAAATTTAGCGAAAGATATATTATTTTGCCAGTAAATCCAAGTGCTGAACAATTTAGTAGAGTATTTTTTTTGATAATAGATAAAGTTATAGAACTAATGGATTTTGGAAATGGAGAAAAAGAGGTAGAACTTTATTCGATTATAGTTCATGAAACTGATACTGGGTATGCTGAATGTTTTAGGGAAGATGCTTACAATTTTAAAAATATGGGAGAGATTAAATTAAAAGATATTGTTTTTAGTGATCAAATTAAACGAGAATGGCGCGATAAGGAAATGTGGGATAAAATTTTGAGCAATAAAAAATTAAGCTTACCAAGAGAAATATAAAAAAGGAGAAAAGATGAAAAAATGGTATAAAAATTTTAACTTTGAAATCTTAATTTTACATTAAACTATTTTCTTTTTTACGAAAATTTTACAATTAATAACTTCTAGAGTTAACCTTGACAAAAGAAGACTCAATTGATATACTTATAAAAAACTAAAGGAGAGATAATGATAACTGAACTTAGAGAAGCTCAATTACTTAATACTTTGGTATTTGAGACTTTAGGGCAACCGGAAAAAGAAAGAGAATTTAAGATAAAAACGTTTAAAAAGTGGGGATTTGATTTGGTTTTTGGTAAAAAAGACGGAGTAGAAACTTTTTGGGGAGTTGAAGCTGGAAGCAAAAAAGCAGGAGATAGTTATACTGAAGATGAAGTAAATCATGAAGTAACTGAAATTTTGGAAAAACTTCCTAAAAACAAAAAAATGTTTGCTAAAATTGAAATGATTGAAGGAAGAGCATATCTTTATGTTTATTTAAGAGAAGACGATGTAGATACTCCAATTCTTCATGTGCCTGCTGGAGAAGTATTGCTTGCGTTTTTAAAAAAACATAAATTTGTAAAAATTATTGAAGCAATTAGAAATCTCGGAAGTGCTGCAAGTCTTGTTAAAAAACACGGAGATGAAGGAAAACCTTTGCCTTTTGAAGAATTACCGCCTGTTCCAAGAAGATTTTTAAGAGATGCTAAGAAAATTGAAAAAGAGATGGGATTTGGAAGAATCGCTCTTGCCTATTTTGGAGAAAATAAAAGCGGGGAAGCAAGATATTGGCTTGAGTGGATGGTGCCAACTATTGCGCTTTTTGATGAAAGAATAAGTGAAAAAATTGACAAAGCTTTAGCTGAATTTAAATAAGGAGAAATAATGCTTGTTTTTTGGTATCCCGTAATGATGAAAAAGGGATTTTTAGAAGATGAAAACGGAAAATTTATTCCAAGAAATGAAATACTAGAAGCTCTTGAGAGCGCGGTAGTTTTTTATTATGTAAAGAAAGATAAAGAGATAGAAAAACTTGTTAGAAAATATTTAATGGATAAGCCAAAATTAAAAGAAGTTAGCAAAGAAATAAAAAAAATTGTTTTTAATAAATATCCAATTCTTAATGGAATAGAAATTCCTGAAAAAATTTATCTTGATAGTTCGAAAATTAGCGAAGAACTTGTTAAAGTTTTTGATTTGGAAAAAAAAGAATTTGTAAGAAGTTTTAGAGGAGAAGTTTTTAGAGGGGCTATAGAAGATGTAGAAATAAAATCTGAAAATATGGAAAAAATAAAAAATGCTTGCCTTGCTTATTCAAGAGCGTTATCCGAATATGAACATAAGGCTTTAAAAGATAGCGAGTTGGAAGATTTTGTTGTAAATATTCAAAATAGTATTGCAAACGAGTGGGAAATTCCTATTAGGGTAGGTGAATGGACTTTAACTCCTTATAAAGGAGATTTGTTATTTTTCTGGAGAGATAAGGAAGTAAGAGAATATTTGCTAAAAGAACTTAAAAAAGATATTCGTCCAAAAGATGTTTTATTTATTCCAAGAACTAACGAATTTTTAGGATGGAGCGAAATTAAAACGAACGATTAATTGACATATGTTAGAAAAAATGATATATTTAGCAAAAAAGGGTAAAAAATGGCTATAAAAGTGGCGATGCCTGTAGAGGGCGAAAATTTAGTAATGGTAACAAGAACCGGAAGAGCTCCATATTTTGCAATATTTGAGTTTGATGGAAATGAATTTAAACTTTTAAAATTAAATGAAAATACTCACGCTCACGAACATCATCATGAAGAGCATACCGAAGAACATACTGAAGATGAAATAAAACATCATCACAAACATGTAAAAGCAAGTAAATTAAGTGGGGTTGATTATATTGTAGTTAGAGCGCTTGGACCAAATATGGAAGAGGCTTTAAAAATGGAAGGTATTAAAATAATAAAAGTTTCAAAAAAAGATGGAGAAAACGCTTTTGAAATATTAGAAAAAATAAAGGATAGTTTAAAATGAGAGTAGTAATTCCAACTTCAACTCCTGATGGTCTTATGGCTAAAAGAGGAGCGCATTTTGGGAAAGCTCCTTTTTATGTAATTGTAGATATTGAGGATGGAGAAATAAAAGATGTAGATTTTGTCCAAAATCCTGGACATGCTGGAGGGGCTTGTGGAAATGCTGTTATGAATATTAAAAATCTTGGGGCGGATGCTTTGATAGTTGCTGGGATTGGAGCAAGGCCTCTTATGGGATTTAAAGAGCTTGGGATTAAAGTATATTTTGATAATGTATCTACAACTGTAAAAGAAACGATAGAAAAATTTTTAAAAGGCGAAATAGAAGAAATTAAGCCCGAAAATACTTGTGGTTTACATTGAAAATAAAGAGATAAAAGCGCTGATCGCCCCTGCTATTTCTCCTGCTTTTATGAATATTTCAGTTGAATTTTTGACTATTTTGTTTAAATTTATTTTTTCTTTTTCTATTAAGGTTTTTTGATAAATTGGGGTTTTTGTTTGATATTTTTTAAGGATTTGTATGATTTCATTTATTTTTTTATCGTTAGTGGAAGATATGTCGATGTAGATATTTTTTTTTGCGCGAGTTAATATAACATATATTTGTCTGTAAAAGATTTCGTTTTCCGTATTTTTAGATAGGAAGTTAACAAAATCGTCTACTATTATATGATCAGCTTCTAAACCTTTTGATGAGCTTATCGTGTGTACGTTTTTAAAAGTTTTTGAGAGATTGTTTTTTTTTGAGTCTTTAAAGGTTAATATTAAATATGTTTCGTTTTTTGGAATGGAATTTATAATTTGTTGTATTTTATCGTTATTAAAAGTTGTTAAAAAAATTTCTCCGCTGTTTAAGATGAATTTTATGTCTTTAGAAAGATCGTTTTTTATAAATTTAATTTTTTTATAGTAGTTGTTAATGTTTTTGTCTTTTTTTACTATTTCTATTGCCGCTTTTGCTATATTGTTGGGAGTTCTATATATGTTTTTTAATGATATAGTTCTTCTACCTTTAACTGATAGTTCTTTTTCAAAGTATGGATGTTTTGTAACTTCGCTAAAATCATTTAAAGAGTAAGTGTAAAATTTTTGAGCTTCATCTATAAAAATTAAAGAATTTTTGAAATTTTCTATTAGGCTTCTTAATAATCCAGCTTCAAAATCTTGAGCTTCATCTACTAAAAGGTAATCGAAATTATGTTTTTGTTGATAATTTTTTAGATTAAGATGAATTTTAGATATATTGTTTTTTATGAATTTGAATTTGAGATTAAAGTCATTTGTATGAGGCGTTTTTATGTTTATTTCTTTTAAAAGTTTAAACATACTTATTACTTTTGCATTAGGGTTTCTTATTTGAGATTTAATTTTTTTTACGAGGTTTGAATTAAATGCCAATATTAATATTTTTGAGTTTGATTTTTGATTTGCAAAGTTTGTTAAAAGTTGAGTTTTTCCGCTTCCAGCAACTCCTCTTATTAATCTAAATCCTCCTGTATAGCCGTTTAAAGCGCTTAGTTGTTTATAGTCAAAATATTTAATTTGATTATGGGAAATTATTGGAACGTTGGTTTTTGTGTTTAAATTTAGAAGTTTTATTATTTGTTGTATTTCTTTGGAAGAAGGAACATAATTATTCGTAGTTTGAAATAGTTTATCTAAATTTTCTAAGTCTTCTTTAAAAATGGCGTGATTTTCATAACCAAAAGGTACTTTTGATTTGTATTTACTTAATTTTGGATAAATAACTTTAAATTCTATATTTAAGTAAGTTTTTTTTAAGTGTTCGTTTAAGTAGGATAATATTAAATTTTTATATTGTTTTGCTTGAATAAAATCGCTTTGTTTAATCTCGTTTGGATGGTTGTAGTTTTTGACTTCTATGATAAAAAGTCCTAAAGAAGGGTGAAATAGTAAAATATCTATTTCTTTGGAAGAATTTAGAGTTGGAATTTGAAAATGTTGTTTTATGTAAGCAAATTCGTTTAAAAATTTTTCAAGTTGAGAAATTACTTTAGTCTCTCCAGAATTTCCTGATTTTATTTTTTCTAAAAAATTCATAAAAAAGCCCTTTTTTGTTTGAATTTTAAAAAATTTTTGATATAATTTCAACGATTTGGAGAGGTGGGTGAGTGGCTGAAACCGGCGCCCTGCTAAGGCGTTGTACCCGTTTAGGGTACCGCGGGTTCGAATCCCGCCCTCTCCGCCATTAAAAATTCACTAAACCTACATATATCCAATTTTTGTAAAATCTGCTTTTCAATGTATAATCCGTTTGTGTAAACTTCGAACTTAATAATCGTTCTTTGTCGTTTTCATCAAACACATTTACAACTTCTACATAATTTTTATCATAAATCTTTGTAAAATACCAAAATTTTCCATTTTTATAGTGAGCTTTAAAGATTATCTTCTTGGATGTTATCATCACTTTTTTTATTTTGAGTAAAAAATTTTTTAGTTTTATGAAAATTAATTTAAAAATAATGTCAAATATGGATTTATTAAAGAATTAGACGAATATGAGAATAAAATAATGGGAAAAGAGAGATAAATATTTACTTGAAAACTCAAAAGATAAAGCAAATGGAAGTTATAAAAAGAGCTTAAATACAGCCTTTGAAAATTAAAGCTTGAAGTTTTTTTGAACTTGAAGCTGAGAATTTAGCTTCAATCTTTTACCTCCTAAATATCAAAGATATGATGAAAGTTTTGAGAATTTAATTTTCTATTTTTTTATCAATGGAGATTCTAAAAATGAAACTAAGAGGTTTAGATTTTAGTGAAAGAGCATATGTAATTTATTGAATTTAAATCCAAAGAATTCCAGAAAATTATTATTTTATTTACACAGACTTATACCATTATATGTTAAGGATTTAAAAGACAAAATTGATACAAATGCAAAAAAATCTTTACAATGTAGTTTATAGTAACTGATAAATTACATAAAACTTGGAAAACTAATCCTCTTATCGAATTTAAAAGTTAAATCAAATATTTATAAATTTAAATTTGGAGCCTATGAATGAAAAATTTTTACTTCTTTGGTCTTGACAAAAAAAAAGGGAAAACCAACTTTTAAAGCTCTTTTTTAGGGCTATTTTATATTATTTTTTATGACAACACAAAAGAAGCTATTTTTTGAGGATTTTTAATATAAAAATCCAAAAAGCCATAAAGGAATTTTATTATCACTTCCTATTTCAATATCATCAATTGCTAAATAGGCATTTTCAATATCTTTTATCTGCTTAGAAGTTTTGTTTTTCCCTCCTATTTCAAAGGTATATTTATTATCAACAATATAGTCACCTTGTTTTGAGTATTTGATATCGTGGTTTTGAAGTTGAG
>JAMORJ010000126.1 GCA_027063595.1 Nautiliaceae bacterium
TAATCTTGTGTTTCCAACGTAAGCTGCAATTAAAATAATGGTATTGTTTGGTTTGATTTTGTCGATATAGTTAAATTCTCTATCTACAAAGGCGATATATTGAAGTTCGTCAACATCTAAAATTTTAATCATTTCGTTTTTTATAGATTCTATGTCATCAGTAATTCTTGAAAGTTCTGCCGCTTTTTTAAGTGCTTTTGAAATACTAAGGGCTCTTTTTCTCTCTTCTTGATTTAAATAAATGTTTCTACTTGATAGAGCAAGACCGTCTTTTTCTCTAATTGTTTCTCCTTCTACTATTTCTATGTCAAAGAAAAAGTTTTTTACCATTTGTTTTATTAAATATAATTGTTGAGCATCTTTTTTCCCAAAATAAGCTCTAGTTGGTTTGATGATATTAAAAAGTTTATTTACTACTTGTAAAACTCCATCAAAATGTCCTGGTCTAAAAAAACCTTCAAGAATATAACCTTTTATTTTGGGAGCTTTTATTAAAATTTCATCTTTATCGTACATATTTTCGGGTGTTGGAGTAAAAACTGCGTCTACTTTGGCTCTTTTACATATATCAAGATCGGCTTCCAATCTTCTTGGATATTTTTCAAAATCTTCTCCAGGTAGAAATTGGGTAGGATTAACAAAGATTGATACTATTACGTAATCATTTTCTTTTCTTGCTTTGTTAATTAAACTTAAATGCCCTTCATGAAGAGCTCCCATTGTTGGCACAAATCCTACGCTTCCTTTTAATGTTTTTCTAAATTCAATGGCTTCTTTAGGGGTTTTTAAAATTTTCATTATATCCCTTTTTTGATAAAATTATAATAAAAAAAGGCAAGGGATGGATGCATTTGAATATGGTGAACTTATAAAGAATTTGGAAAATAAACTTGAAAATATTAAGTCTATTTTAAAACCTGAAGAAATTGAAAAAAGGCTTAAAGAAATTGAAGAAATGGAAAATGATGTAAATTTTTGGAATGATCCTAAGAAAAGTGCGAAAATTCAAAAAGAAAAACAATCTCTTTTAAGAAAATTAGAAAAATATCAAAAAGCAAAAAACGCTCTTGAAGATAACAAAGGAATGTATGAATTAGCAAGTATTGAGGAAGATGAGGAAACATTAAAAGAAGTATTTGAAGATGTAAAAAATATTGAAAAAATGATAAGAGAGCTTGAAATAGAAGTAATGCTTAGTGGAGAAAATGACGATAAAAACGCAATTATTACCATTCATCCCGGCGCTGGAGGAACTGAATCTCACGATTGGGCTAGTATGCTTTATAGAATGTATTTAAGATTTGCCGAAAGAAAAGGATGGAAAGTAGAACTTCTTGATTATCAAGCTGGAGAGGAAGCAGGAATTAAGGATGTTAGCTTTTTGGTAAAAGGTGAAAATGCTTATGGATATTTAAAAGTTGAAAATGGTATTCATAGGCTTGTTAGAGTTTCTCCTTTTGATAGTGCAGGAAGACGTCATACTTCTTTTGCTTCTGTTCAAGTTTCTCCAGAAATTGATGATGATATAGAAATAGAAATTGAAGATAAAGATATTAGAATTGATGTATTTCGCGCAAGTGGAGCTGGAGGACAGCATGTTAATAAAACTGAAAGTGCAGTGAGAATTACTCATATTCCAACTGGAATTGTAGTTAGCTGTCAGCAAGATAGGAGTCAGCATAAAAATAAAGAAATAGCATTTAAAATGCTAAAATCAAAACTTTATGAACTTGAACTTGAAAAGAGAAAAGCCGAGGAAGAGGGTAAACCAAAGGATGAGATGGGATGGGGACATCAAATTAGAAGTTATGTATTGTTTCCTTATCAACAAGTAAAAGACAATAGAAGCAATAAAGCTTATTCAAGAGTGGATGCTATATTAGATGGAGATTTAGATGAGGTAATTGAAGATGTGTTAATTGCCGAGCAATCTAAGTCTTAGGAAGAAAAATTTTAAATCCTTTCTTTTTATCGCTTAATTTTATTTCTCCTCCATGTGCTTTTATGATTTCAAGAGATAATGCAAGTCCAAGACCGTTTCCTTTGGTTTTTGTAGATTTAAAAGCTTCAAAAAGAATCGTTTTATCCTCAAAATCTTTTCCGCTATCGTATATATTTATAATGTGAAACTTATCGCTATTTTCGTATAAAACTTCTACTATTCCAAAATCTTTTTCGTCTTCTTCTATTGCATCAATTGCGTTAAATATCATGTTTTGTAAAACGAGTAGTAATAAATCAAAATCAGCTTTTATTTTAATTGGGGGTAGAAAAAATAAAAATTTAATTTCTTTTGAATGCGAATAGTATTTAATTGAATTTTTTAATTCTTTTTCAAGTTCGCTTAATTCAAATTCTTTGATTTTTGGTTGAATTCCTTTTGAAAAAAGTAAGGTTGATTTTATGATTCTTTCGACTCTAAAAATAGCACTTTTCATATCGTCTATGATTTCTTTGTCGCAATTTTTTCTAAGAACGGATAAAAGAATTGAAATTGAACCTATTGGATTTCTAATTTCGTGAGCTAAATGTGCTGCCATTTGTCCCATTGCAATGAGTCTTTCATTTCTCTTTTGTTCGGTTATATCCGTTGCTGAAATTATTTTTTTATCTTTAATGTTTGAGGATTGAACTAAATAAAATTTTCCATCAATTTCGATTTCACCTTCTTTTGGAATGAATTTAAATTTTTTTGCTTTTTCGTTTTGAACGATTATTTCGCCATTTCTATCAATTACCCATAAAGCTTGAGGCAAAAATTCTATAACGCCATTTAATATGTTTTTTAATTCTATAAATTCTTTTTCGACTTCGTATGTTTGATTTATAAGAATTTCTAAGTTTTTTAATAATTCTTCTTGGTCTTTTGGCAATTGCATTTAGGACCTTTTTATTTGTTATGGTAGCAAAAAACTTTTAATAAAGTGTTTTTATAAAAATTTTATTGAAAGTAGAATTCAAAAATTTTGCGTATTGTCATAGACAATAAGAAAATCAAGATTTTAAAAAATAAATTTGTAGGAATTGAAGATGGATTTAAAATAAACGAATATTAAATTATAATCCAAAACTCATTTATTTTATAATAGAACTTTCTAAAAATGCAAAAAAGTTTTAAAAAGAAAGTTAAGGGAAAAAAATAAATCCCTTATAAAGCTGCTTTTGCTTGTTCTACTATTTTTGCGAAAGTTTCAGGCTCGTTCATTGCTAAATCTGCTAAGATTTTTCTATCAAGTTCGATTCCTGCTTTTTTAAGACCATTTATAAATCTTGAATAGCTTATATCGTTTAATCTACAAGCCGCATTAATTCTTATAATCCAAAGTTTTCTAAAGTCTCTTTTTCTTTGTTTTCTATCTCTAAATGCGTATACAAGGCTTCTTTCAACTTGTTCTTTTGCTTTTCTGAAATGTTTTCTTCTACCAGAATAAAAGCCTTTTGCCATTTTTAATATTTTTTTGTGTCTTCTTCTTCTAACTGTTCCAGTTTTTACTCTCATTGTCTCTCCTTCTTTTTTTTGGCGTGCTTTTTAGCAACTTAGCCTTTTAGGCGGGGATTTTTCCCACTTTGCCTCTTTTGCGTTATATACCAAGTAAGCGTTTTACTTCTTTTACGTCCGTTTTTGATACATACTTAGCTTGTCTAAGATTTCTTTTTCTTTTTTGAGATTTTTTTGTTAAAAGGTGGCTTCTGTAAGCACTTCCTCTTTTAATCTTTCCGCTTTTTTTAACTTTGAATCTTTTTGCTGCCCCTCTGTTTGTTTTCATTTTAGGCATGTTAGGCTCCTTTTTGGATTTGAAATGAAATTATATCAAAATTTGTTAAAATTATGAAAAAAGGCTATTAATGACGATAGAAAAATTTGTAGATAAAGTAAATAGTTTTGAATTTGAAGAAATTAAAGATTGGTCTTTGGAAAAACTTATAAGATATGTTAGAAATAATAAAATCCTTAGGTTGTATATTACTAAAGAAAATTATCCTATTTTTGTAGTTGATCCAGAGGTTATTATAGAAATATTTTTAAATAATCTCTTAGCCCAAAAAGTGGAAGATTTTGTAAAAGAAGACAATGTTTTTATTATTGAAGCCAATAGGCATATAATAGAAACTTACAATTTTATGAGAAAGGAAAAATTAGACTTTTTAGCCGTAATAAAAGATAATAAACTAATAGGAGAAATTACTTTTAATACTTTAAGTCTTAAGATAAGTTATATTGCAATAAAAGATACTCTTACAGATACTTACAACGAAAAGTATTTTAGAGTTTTGGTAGAGGAGTATAACGAAATAGCTTCGGATGTTGGAATTGTTATGGTAAAAATTTTAAATTTATCTATTTACGAAGGATTATATGGAATTGATATGGTAAATAAAATCTTAAAAAAAGTTTCTGATGTTTTAAAAAATTCTATAAGAGATGTTGATTTTCTTTTTAGAAACGATGACGTTTTTAAAATTTTAACCTTTAATAATGCTGAAATTACTATGAAAATTAAAAAAAGAATTGAAGAAAGATTATCTGATGTTGAAATAGATGGTATTAAGATTCTTACGAAAGTAGTTGCTACTCAGGTTCCAGAAATAGAAAGCAATATTATTTTGGCAATTGAAGAACTTGAGAGGAAATTAATTAAAGGGGACTAATGCGCTTCCCCATGTAAATCCACCTCCAAATGCATCAAGGAGCATTATATCGCCTTTTTTTAATTTCCCTTCTTTATATAAATCATTTATTGCCATTGGGATTGAAGCGCTTGATGTATTTCCATATTTATGAACTGTTAATACTGATTTTTCTTTTGGCATGTTAATAGCTCTTGCTACAGCGTCTATTATTCTATAATTTGCCTGATGAGGAATAAACCAATCTATGTCCTTACTACTCATATTATTTCTTTCTAAAATATCTCTTACGCTCTGAGAAAGAGTTTTTACAGCTACTTTAAAAGTTTCATTCCCTTTCATTTCTAGATAAATTCTATCTGTATCACATCCATATTTTACTCCACGTCCCGGAGTTATAAGATAATCTTGATATTTTCCATCAGCATTAATATCTATATCTATAATGGCTTCTTTTTTATTTTCAGTAGCGCTAATTATAGCGGCTCCTGCACCATCTCCAAATAAAACACAAGTTGTTCTATCTTTCCAATTTACGATTTTGCTAAGAGTTTCTGCTCCTATTATTAAAACATTTTTATACATTCCACTTTCAATAAACGCTTTTGCGTGAGCTAATGCATAAATAAAACCAGTACATGCCGCATTTATATCAACGGCTGGTCTAATGATTCCAAGTTTTTCTGCTACTACACAAGCGGTGGAGGGCATAGTAAAATAATCTGGAGTAATTGTTGCAACAATTATCATATCTATTTCTTCTGGCTCCATCTTAGCGTTATTTAAAGCGTCTATTGCTGCTTTGTAGGCTAAATCGCTTGTGACTTCGTTTTGAGCTATATGTCTTGTTTTAATACCAGTTCTTTTTGTAATCCACTCATCAGAAGTATCTACCATTTTTTCCAGATCTTCGTTTGTGAGAATTTTTGAAGGAACATAAGCTCCAATTGAAGTAAATTTCGCATACATTAATGAACCTTTAAAGACTCTTGAATTTTATTTGTAACGTCGTTTTCTATATATTTTATTGCTTGGAAAATTGCGTTTTTTATTGCTTTGGAATTGCTTTTTCCATGGGCTATTATAACGCAACCGTTAACTCCAAGTAAAGGTGCTCCTCCATATTCGGCATAATCAGTTACTTTCTTTAATTCATTAAATACAGGTTTTAAAAGTAAAGCTCCAATTTTTTGAAAAATACCGCTTTTTTGAATCTCTTGTTTTATAAGTTTTCCTATTATTTCAGCTGCGCCTTCGCTTGTTTTTAAAACGATGTTTCCAATAAAGCCATCGGTAATTATTACGTCTACTTCGCCTTTAAAGATATCGTTTCCTTCGACATTTCCTTTGAAGTTTGGAAAGTTTTCTTTTAGCATTTTAAAAGCTTCTTTAGTAACACTGTTTCCTTTGCTTTCTTCTTCTCCGTTACTTAAGAGTCCAAGGGTTACGTTTTGTTTGTTTAAAACTACTTTTGCGTAAACTTCTCCCATAAGACCAAATTGATATAAATTTTCAGCTTCGCAATCTACATTAGCCCCTACATCAAGTACTAGTGCGTAACTTTTTTTTATTGTGGGCATAAAAGTTACAATCGCAGGTCTTTTAATGCCTTTTATTCTTCCAATTCTTAAAGTAGCCAAACTCATTGTAGCGCCACTATGGCCAGCACTTACAACGCCATCGACTTCTTTGTTTCTTAAAAGTTCGATAGATTTATAAATAGTGCTTTCTTTTCTTTTTAGGGCTTCTGTGGCGCTTTCTTCCATTTTAATTACGTCTTCACTATTTATAAATCTAACTTTATTTAAAAACTCTTTTGGAATTAAAGGCTTTATAATTTCTTCTTTTCCTACTAGATATGGAATAAAATCTTTTTCCTCTAAAGCTTTAACAACGCCTTTAATAATCGGTTCGGGACCAAAGTCCCCTCCGTGTGCATCTATTGCTATTTTCATTAATATTCACCGCAGCTTGGGCATACTCTATGAGGTCTTTTATAAGCGCCACATTTAGAACATTTAACTACTGATTTAAGAGTGATTTTGTAATGAGTTCTTCTTTTTGCCGCTCTAGTTTTTGAGTTTCTTCTTTTAGGAACTGCCATATTCTCTCCTTAGAATTCTTTGTTAAAATCTTCGTTTTGACAAGTTTTACAGACATTGTAATCGTTTTTTATAGATTCGATTTCGCTTTTTATTATTTCTTCTAAGTCGTATTTGTCTTGTTCTATAATGTCGTATTCTTCGTCAAATCCATCGTATGGAGGTTTTACTATTTTAAATTTTACTTTTTCATCTATTTCTTTTTCGAACGTATTTAAACATTTAATACATTCAACTTCTACTTTGCCTTTTAAAGTACCATCGATTATAATAGAACCATCTTTATTTTTTATACTCTCACCCTCTAACGTGAGGTTTTGAATTGTTTTTTTCACTTTCAATTATAAAATCTCCCTTTCGCTAAAGAAAAATGCTATTTCTTTTTTAGCGTTTTCAAGAGAATCGCTTCCATGAACGGCATTTGCTTCAATGCTTTCGGCAAAATCGGCTCTAATTGTTCCAGGTTTTGCTTCTTTTGGATCAGTTGCTCCCATTAATTCTCTATTTTTAGCAACTGCATTTTCTCCTTCAAGTACCATTACCACTACAGGACCGCTACTCATATATTCGCATAAATCGTTAAAAAATGGTCTTTCTTTATGAACCTCGTAAAACTTAGCAGCGTCTTCTTTTGTAAGTTTAATTTTTTTCATAGCTGCGATTCTAAGTCCATTGCTTTCGAATCTGTCAATGATTTTACCAATAACATTTTTTGCTACCGCATCTGGTTTAATGATTGAAAGAGTTCTTTCCATTTTTACTCCTTGTTATTTTGAGGAGAAATTATACAAAATTTTGAAGAAAAAAAGAAGGGGGAAGAAAGTTAGCAAAGTTCTACTGCTGGTGTTCCTGGTTCGCATCTATTTGGATGACAAGTTTGTCCTTCTTTGCATTCATCCCAAACAATGCATCCTTCAGTTGGGCAAGCTTCAGCACATGCTGGAGCGTCATAATATCCTACGCATTCAACACATTTATCAGGATATACGTAATAAATTTCTTCTCCAGTTGGGTTTTCGCTATCATCAACAATTGCTTCTACTGGACATTCATCAATACATGCTCCACAATTAATACAAGTATCAGTAATTTTTACTGCCATTTTTACTCCTTTTTAGTTTTTATTGATTTTGATTATATCAAAAAAAATTTCAAAAAAAGAGAAAATTTGTAAATAAAATTTTGAAATATTACGAAATTTCTCTTATTTTAAATTTAAAAATTCTTTAATTTCGTCAACTTTATCTGTTTTTTCCCAAGAAAATTCTTCTCTTCCAAAATGTCCATATGTAGCTGTTTTTCTATAAATTGGTTTTAAAAGATCTAATTTTTCTATAATTCCTTTTGGTGTTAAATCAAAAATATGTTTTACTGCTTCTTCTATTTTTGTTTCATCTACTTTTGCTGTTCCGTGAGTGTCTACATAAATGCTGACTGGTTTTGTAACTCCAATTGCATAAGCTACTTGAAGAGTAAGTTTATCAGCAACTCCTGCTGCTACGAGATTTTTTGCGACATATCTTGCTGCGTATGCTGCACTTCTATCTACTTTTGTTGGGTCTTTTCCACTAAAAGCTCCTCCTCCATGAGGTGCCGCTCCTCCGTAAGTATCTACGATAATTTTTCTACCCGTAAGTCCAGCATCTCCTTGAGGTCCTCCAATTACGAATTTTCCGGTTGGATTTATAAAATACTCTACATTTTTGCTAAGCATATTTGCTGGAATTACTTTTTTTATTACTTCTTCAATTACCGCTTCTTTAATTTCTGAATAATTTATATCTGGTTCGTGTTGAGTTGAGACGACTACTTTTTCAACGCTAACCGGTTTTCCATCTACATACTTTACGCTAACTTGTGCTTTTCCATCTGGTCTTAGCCATGGAATAATCGCTTCTTTTCTAGCAACGGCAAGACGTTTTGTAAGTTTGTGAGCAAGCATAATTGGAAGTGGCATAAGTTCTGGCGTTTCGGTGCATGCATATCCAAACATCATACCTTGATCTCCAGCTCCAATTTCTTCTCCTCTTTCGACTCCTTGGCGAATGTCTGGGCTTTGTTCTCCAACTCCGTTTAATACCCCAGCTGTTCTGTAATCAAATCCGTATCTTGCATCTGTATATCCGATTTCTCTAATTACTTCTCTTGCTATTTCTTGCATTGGAGCATAGGTAGTAGTTTTTAGTTCTCCAGCTATAATGCAATATCCATTACTAAGAAGTGTTTCACAAGCGACTTTTGCGTTTTTATCTCTTTCAATTATATAATCAAGTATCGCATCTGATATTTGATCGGCCATTTTGTCTGGATGACCTTCTGTTACGCTTTCGCTACTAAAAAGATATTCTCTCATTTATTCTCCTTAAGAGTTTTTTAGAAGTATAGCATAAAAAAAAGTTATGGGTTAAGACATTCTTTTGAAGCTTTTTTTAAGAAATTTAAAACTTCCGGAGAGGTTGAAGAGTATAAAAAATATTGGTAAGTAAATTTGTTTTCAAGTTTTTTTAATACGCATTTACAATATTCGTATTTATTTGGAAGATTAGAATTTTCCATACATTTGTGGATAAATTTGAATTCAAAGTCTATTGGATAATAAAAAGCAAAAGCAAAAAGAGGAAGAAAAATTAGTTTTTTCATTTGATTTTATTTCTAACTTCCTTTGCTGCTTCTACCATATTTTTAAGAGATGGTTTAACTTCTTCCCATTTTCTTGTTTTGAGTCCGCAATCTGGATTAACCCATACTTTTTTAGCTGGAAGTACTTCAAGAATTGCTTCTATTTGTTCAATAATTTCTTCTTTGCTTGGAATTCTTGGAGAGTGAATGTCATAAACTCCAGGACCAATTTCTCCTTTGTAACCTCTTTCTTTAAAGATTTTAAGAAGAGAATTATCACTTCTTGCGTTTTCAATTGAAATTACATCAGCATCCATATCTTCAATAGCATCCATAATATCGCTAAATTCAGAATAACACATATGAGTGTGGATTTGAGTTTCTGGTTTTACTACACTTGTTGCGATTCTAAATGCTGTAATAGCCC
Organism: Nautiliaceae bacterium; assembly: GCA_027063595.1. Classification (GTDB taxonomy): domain Bacteria; phylum Campylobacterota; class Campylobacteria; order Campylobacterales; family Nautiliaceae; genus Caminibacter. The sequence goes on from JAMORJ010000126.1 coordinate 9,778, forward strand.
AATCTTCATATTCTTTTCTTTTTTCATTTCTAAGAGGATATCCTTCTCTTAAAGCCGCTTCGTCTACTTGAATTACTTTAATTCCAGCAGCTTCTAAAGCTTCTACTTCATCTCTTATAGCTAAAGCCATTTGAAAAGCGGTTGTTCTTTTGCTTTGATCGTCTCTAACAAAAGACCAATTAAGCATCGTAACAGGACCAGTTAGCATACCTTTCATTGGTTTATCGGTTAAGCTTTGAGCATAAGTAATCCATTCAACAGTCATGTCTTTTGGACGAGAAACGTCTCCATAAATTAGAGGAGGTTTTACGCATCTACTTCCATAGCTTTGAACCCATCCGTTTTGAGAAAATGCAACTCCATTTAATTGTTCTCCAAAATATTCTACCATGTCGTTTCTTTCAAACTCTCCATGTACTAATACATCAAGCCCGATTTCTTCTTGAAATTCTACGCATTCTTTAATCATTGCTTTAATTTTATCTTTGTATTCTTCTTCGCTAATTACTCCGTTTTTGTAATCTCTTCTTAGTTTTCTAAGTTCTGGAGTTTGTGGGAAACTTCCTATTGTCGTAGTTGGTAAAATAGGGTATTTTAGGTTTTCGTGTTGAAGTTTAATTCTTTCTTCAAAAGGAACGCTTCTGTGTTTGTCTTTTTCAGTTAAATTAGAAACTCTATCTTGAACTATTTTATCGTGAATTTTGTTTGAAGTTTTTCTTGTGGAAATTGCAATTTTATTTCCTTCAAGTACTTCTTTGTCGTATGCGTTTAACTCTTCGTTTTTTACTAGTTTGTTGATTACTCTAATTTCATCAAGTTTTTCAAGAGCGTAGCTTATCCACGATTTGATATCTTCATCCATTTTTGTTTCGTATTTAAGAGTATATGGAACGTGAAGTAAAGAACAACTGCTTCCAATGTGGATTTTATCCATATCAACTGCTTCAGTTAAACCTTTTATGAATTCTGCTGATTTTTCAATATCGTTTACCCAAACGTTTCTACCATTTACTATTCCAATGCCTATTTCTTTATTAGCATCTATAAGTGCTTTAATTTTGTTTTCTTTTCCGTGAACAAAATCTAAGAACATTCCTTTAATAGGAGTTGTTGATAGAACTTCGTTTGCTTCGTTTGAATGTTCAAAATAAGTAGCTACCATAATTGGAGCAATGTTGCCTAATTTATCATATACTTTTTTGAGTAATTCTAAATCTTTTTTAGAAGGATTTGTTACGAAATATGGCTCATCCATTTGGATAAATACTACATCGTCTTTGAATTCTTTTAAAATTTCTTCATATATTGGTAATAGTTTTTCTATTATTTTTTCTTCATCTCCGTTTACTTTAGAAAGTTTTACATAAGTAATTGGTCCAATTAAATTTAGTTTTGGAGTAATTCCGAGTTCTTTGATTTCAGAGAGTTCTTCTTTAATCTTTTTCGTATTTGCTTTAAATTCCATATTTTCCTCAAGTTCTGGAACTATATAGTGATAGTTTGTATTAAACCATTTTGTCATTTCTTGGGCTTTGTGATTTTCATCTCCCCTTGCCATAGCAAAATATCTATCAAGCTCATCTTCAATATCTTTGTATTTTTCAGGAATTGCATTTAGCATAATGGAAGTATCGAGCATATTGTCATAAAAACTAAAATCGTTTATTGAAATATAATCAATTCCTGCTTCTTTTTGATAAATCCAATGTCTTTTTCTAAGTTCGCTTGCTGTTTTTTTAAGTTCATCTTGGCTTATTTTTCCGCTCCAATAACTCTCAAGTGCTTTTTTAAGCTCTCTTTGTTCTCCAATTCTTGGGAAACCTATTACATAAGTTGCCATTTTATTCCTTTTTTGGCGAAATTATAACATAAAAAGTTTTACTCTATTGGAACAAAAGCTCCATTAATGATTTGATAAAGTTTTGTTTTGTAATTGACTTGGTTGTTAAAAATATATAAATTAAAATCATTTATATAAAATTCATCATTTTGTGTTTTTTTGTTGTATAGTTTGTTCAAAAGAACAGAAGTTGCGTAATTTAGCCAATTATATTGTATGTCTGAATTTAAGTTTAAATTTATATCTTCTATATCTTTTGGAATTTTAATTAGCGAATTTGAAATAATAAGTTTTTTTACGTCTTGGGGTTGCGTTATTTCTATTAATAAAGGATCGTAATCTATTTGAGGAGCAAAAATAAGTTTTGTATTTATTTCCTTTGAAGTAATGTTGGATAAAACTTGAGCGCTTTTTCCAGCTCCTACATTAAGAAAAATAAAATTGTTACTTAGTTTATAATAATTTATATTTGGATATTTGTATATCTCTAAGCTTAAATTTAACTCTTTTTCGATGTTTGTTAATTTTTGCGAAATGTATTTTGAGTCGTTTATTGCGATTGCTTTGTTTGTGTCCATATATTTTATAAATTCTGCTATTTGATTTTTATAATTGATTCCTGAAAAATATAAGTTTGTAGCGTTTGTTTCTATGTCGTTCTTGTTAAATACTGGTATGTAAAAATTTGCATCGTAATTTTGAAGGTTTTTGATATAGTTTTTATCAAGTGAATAAACAATAAAATCGTTAAATCCGTTTTGTTTTAATTGAGAAATGTTAGCCTCTATGTCTAAAACTTTTAATTCATAATTTATTTCTTTGGTTATAAAATATGCGTTTATTGAATTGATTATACTGGGAATAAATTTAAAAAATTTTGGTTTATCTATTAAAATAGCGAGTTTTATGTTTGGTTGTAGGGGTTTTATTGGTTCTTGAAGGGTTATTTCTACGATTTGAGGTTTTATGCTTAAATTGTTTTCTTCAAAAGTTAAATTTGTTTCCGTAATTGATTGGGCAAATAAAAATGTCGCTAAGAAGATAATTAATTTTTTCATGTTTCCTCCAATAATTTTTTTATAAATAGAAAATCTTTGTATGCTTCTTTTTTTGCACTTGGGTTTCTAAGCAAAAAGCTTGGATGATACGTAGGAATTACTTTTTTCCCTTTAAATTCAAAAAGTTGACCTCTAACTTTGCTTATTGGCATATCGGAATTTAACAAATACATAAATGCTGTTTTTCCAAGACATACTAATATTTTTGGATTAATAATTTCGATTTGTTTTAACAAATATGGTTTACAACTTTCAGCTTCTTCTATGGTTGGAACCCTGTTATTTGGAGGTCTACATTTTACTATATTTGCTATATAAACTTTGCTTCTATCTAATTCTAACACATTTTCAATTATTTTTGTAAGAAGTTTTCCCGCCCTTCCTACAAAAGGGCGAGCGGTTTTATCTTCCATTTCTCCAGGACCTTCTCCAATAAACATTAATTTTGCGTTGGGATCTCCTTCGCCAAATACCACGTTGGTTCTGGTTTTACTTAAATTACAAAGAGTACATTTTTGACAAATTTTTTTTAACTCTTCCAGTTCATTTGGCATTTTTATATTTTCGTCTTTACTTTCAAAACCTTCAAAATATTCAACTCCAGCTTCTTTTAATTTATAAAGATATTTTAATTTTAATAACTTATCCATTTTTTTCTTTTACCTCGATATTTCCGTTTATTGAATAAGTTGGATATGCTATTTTGATGTCTTCTTGAGCGTTAAAAGCCTCTATTATTTCTGCGCTTATTTGACTTCTCATATTAAGAGTAATGAAAGGAGCTAAATACCAAATGCTAATTCTAATTCCGTTTTCTTCTATGAAAGTATAAACTCTTGGTTCTACATTGGCATTTTTAATATGGTATATGGTTTTTAATTTTGTTAATCTTCTTTTGGTTATATCTATATTTCCTTTTGAATATTTGCTTGCTATTTCTTTTGCTAAATAAGCTGCTTTTTTATAATTTGAATCAAAAGTAATGGTTATATCGATTCCATCCCAAACAGTTGAGAGCCCATGATGAGTATAATTAAAAATTGGATTATTAAAAACTACATTGTTTGGAATGAAAACTATTCTTCCGGCTCTTCTATTGTAAAGATAAGTAGTAAGTGTTACATCTTCATATATTACTATTTTCGTTAAAGTTATATCTATTACGTCTCCAACTATTTTTACGTTTCCGTTTTGAAGATAAATTTTTATTCTATCTCCAACTTTAAAATTTCCGCTTATCATTATTACGAACCATCCAAAAATGTTCATAAACCAATCTTTCATTGCAATTGCAATACCTGCTGATACAAATCCCAAGATTGTAACTAAATAAGTAGCGTTATTGATGTAAAAGAAGGAAATTATCAAAACAATTACGGTTATGTTTAAAAAATTAAGAATTTTATTTATTAGATATATCGATTCATTTTTGACATATTTTCTAACGCCAAGTTTTATAAAAAAGAAAATTAAAATACTTATTGCAATTGAAATAGCTAGATAAATTAATTTTGAAATTTCCCTTTGGACTTGGTTTTTTATTTGTTCAAGATAAATTTCAGCTTGTGCTTTAATGGTGGAGATTTTAGTTTTATAAACGTTATTAATCGTTTCGAAATCGTTTATTAATTTTTCTAGATTTTTATTTTTTTTACCTTCTTGTTTGTATAAAGAGTTTAATTCGTGAAGCTTTTTAAGGGTTTGTTGAAATTCTTTGTAATATTCGTCATTTTGTTTTAGAATGTTTTTTATTTCTTTTTCGTAAGTCAATGCTGAAAT
>JAMORJ010000127.1 GCA_027063595.1 Nautiliaceae bacterium
TGTTTGGAAAAATTCCGTAATTTCTTTATCTTCTATTGGAGAAATTCTTTTATTAATCATTTCAACTTTTTTAGGCACTATATCAAGTGCTACTACTTCATTATTTTGAGCCAAAAGCACGGCATTACTAAGTCCAACGTATCCTGTTCCGGCTATTGCTATTTTCATTTAATGTCCTTTTTTATCTAATTTTTTCTCCCATTCATAAGCCGTTTTACAAATAAATTCCAAATTATTATATTTTGGTGCCCATTTCATTTTTTGAATTATTTTATCGTTTTTTGCTACAAGGACAGCAGGATCTCCCTCTCTTCTTGAAGCAATTTCAACTTTAAAATCTACCCCACTAACTTTTTTCATCGTATTTATTACTTCTTTTACACTAGCCCCCTTGCCATATCCTATATTAAAAATATCACTTCCATTTTCATCTAAATATTCAAGTCCTTTTATATGAACATCAGCCAAGTCCATCACATGAATATAATCTCTAATACAAGTTCCATCAGACGTTGGATAATTATCACCAAAAATATACATCTTATCCCTCTTACCACATGCCACCTCAGCTGCTACTTTTATTAAATGAGTAGCATTTTTTGTTTTTTGTCCAATTTGAAGTTCAGGATCAGCTCCAGCCACATTGAAATACCTAAAAATCACATATTTAAAATTTTTATTTATTTTTGCTACATCTTGAATAATCTTTTCACTAAAAAGTTTACTTTGTCCATATGGATTTATTGGATTTGTTGGAAAGTCTTCTGAAATACCATTTTCATCATTAACTTCCCCATATACAGCTGCCGTTGATGAAAATATAAACTTTTTAACTCCATGATCAACAGCAAGTTTAACTAAATTAGCAGTATTTGCTGTATTATTGAGATAATATTTAAGAGGATCTTTAACTGACTCTGGTACTATAAGACTTGCTGCAAAGTGAATAATAGCATCAAATCTTTTTGCTTTAAAAATCCCTCTCATTTCATCCCAATTACAAAGATCAGCTTTGATAAAATCAAAAGATCTAATACTTTTTAAAGTTTCAATAGTATCTAAAAAACCAGTTGATAAGTTATCAATAACCGTAATATTATACTTACTATTTTTCAATAAAAGCTTAACCACATGTGATCCAATATATCCAGCCCCACCAGTTATTAAAATATTCATTTTATCTTATCTCCTTTCATTGCTTCTTTTTCAATTTCTCTTCAAATCTCAAAAAAACTTTTACCTTCAATTTCAATACCTTCAATTTCAAAAAGATTGTAATTTAAATATTCTCTAAAAATTTTCTCACCAATTAAACTTTAAAGTTTTGAAAATCTAAAAGTAAGCATATCTAAAATCTCTTCATATTAAAAGAATACGGTATTTTATCTAAAGCTTTTTTAATTTTCCTAACGTGAATCTCTCCTTCTTTTAAATAAAACTTTAATTTATTTTCCATTTTTCATTTTTTCATAAAAATAATTCGTCGCTTCAATAAATCCATCTACGCTTCCGCAATCAAATCTTTTCCCTTTAAACTTATACGCTATTACCATTCCTTCTTTTGCTTGTTTTAACAAAGCATCAGTTAATTGAATTTCTCCGCCTTTTCCGGGTTTAGTATTTCTTAACAAATCAAAAATATCTGGAGTTAAAATATACCTTCCAATGATAGCTAAATTGCTTGGAGCTTTATCTATTTCTGGTTTTTCTATCATGTCTTCAACCAAAAAAATATCTCTTTCTATTTCTTTTCCATTAATTACTCCGTATTTATTTACTTCTTCTTTTTTAACTTCTTCAATTGCAATAATAGTGCATTTAAATTTTTTATAAAGCCTAACCATTTGATTTAACACGTCTCCATCGCATAAATCATCTGCCAAAACCACAGCAAAAGGATTATTGCCTATAAGAGGTTCTCCCGTTAATACCGCATGCCCAAGCCCAAGCATCTCTTTTTGCCTAACGTATGTAAAAACGCATTTATCAATCATTTCGTTAACTTCTTCTAACAACTTTTCTTTATTAGTTCCTTTAATAGCATTTTCAATTTCTGGAGTTTTATCCAAATAATCTTCTATTGCTCTTTTGCTTCTTCCAGTTACAAACCCAATTTCAAAAATTCCTGCATTCATACATTCTTTAATTCCATAATGAATGAGAGGTTTATTTACAATTGGAAGCATCTCTTTTGGAACGGACTTTGTAGCTGGCAAAAATCTCGTTCCATATCCAGCCGCTGGAAAAAGTGCTTTTTTAATCATTTTTCATCCTTTTTTCATTCATTAAGCAATTTCTTTTTTAACTCGATTTCTTTTTTTAGTCTCATTCTACCGTTACCGATTTTGCTAAGTTTCTTGGCATATCCACGTCATTGCCAAGTCTTATTGCAACTTCCATCGCAAGAAGTTGAGT
>JAMORJ010000128.1 GCA_027063595.1 Nautiliaceae bacterium
AAATTTTATACTTTTTTTGCTTTTTTTTTTACTTTTTTTCGCTCCCTCTACACAAAATGCCCTAATTTAGGACATTTTGAAATCTTATTTTTTAAAATAATTTTGAAGAGATTTTACTTGAATTTTATTTTTTTGCAAAAACTTAATAGCTTCTATTGCGCTTTTTGCCGCTGCTATAGTCGTAAAATACGGAATGTTTTGATTAAGAACTTCCCTTCTTATTATTTTTGCATCATCTTTACTTGCCTTGTTATCACTCGTATTAATTACCAAATCAATTTCTTCGTTTTTAATCATATCAATAATATTAGGTCGTCCTTCGCTAATCTTAAGAACTCTTTCACACTCAATACCAGCCTCTTTAATTACTTTATAAGTTCCACTCGTAGCCACAATGTCAAATCCAAGTTCTTTAAAAGATTTAGCAATTTCAGGAGCAAATTCCTTATCAAGATCGGTAAGCGAAAGAAATACTTTTCCTTTTATAGGCAAAATATTTTTAGCCGCCATTTGCGCTTTTGCAAAACTTTCTCCAAAACTATCGCTAATTCCCATAACTTCACCTGTAGATTTCATTTCAGGACCAAGAATCAAATCAGCACCCGGCAATTTATTAAAAGGAAATACGGCTTCTTTTACAGAAATATGATGCGCTCTTTTTGGCTTGTAAACATTTCCGTCAAACTCTACTATTTTATATTTATCATAAAAATCAAGTGCTTCTTTCAAAACCTTCCCATTATTAATATTAGGATTATATTCTAAATTCCACATAACTCTCGTAGCTACTTTTGCCATAGGAATACCAGTAGCTTTAGATACAAACGGGACAGTTCTACTCGCTCTTGGATTTACTTCAATTAAATAAAGCTTATCTTTATGAAGTGCGTATTGAATATTCAAAAGCCCTTTTACGCCAAGTTTTAAAGCAATTTGTTTTGTTGCGTTTTCAATTTCTTTAATTTTTTCTTCGTTAATATTTATACTTGGCAAACTACACGCACTATCTCCGCTATGAATACCAGCTTCTTCAATATGTTGCATAATTCCGCCAATATAAACTTCTTTTGTATCGGAAATTGCATCTACATCAAGCTCAACTGCTCTATCTAAAAATTTATCTATTAACACAGGACTTTCATGAGAAACGCTTACTGCTTCGTCCATATATTCTCTAAGTTCATCCTCGTTATAAACGATTCTCATTGCTCTTCCGCCAAGCACATAACTTGGACGAACTAAAACCGGATATCCAATTCTTTGAGCTATTTTATAAGCTTCTTCTTTCGTAAAAGCCGTACCGTTTTGTGGTTGATTTAAACCAAGTTCTCTAATAAAAGAAGCAAATTTCTCTCTATCTTCTGCTGTATCAATAACTTTTGCGCTTGTCCCAATTATTTTTGCTCCAATACTCGTTAGAGGTTTTGCAAGTTTTAAAGGAGTTTGACCTCCAAATTGAACAATAACTCCATCAGGATTTTCTCTCTCAACAACGTTTCTAACCCTTTCAAAATCGATAGGTTCAAAATATAAAACATCGCTTGTATCATAATCTGTTGAAACGGTTTCTGGATTACAGTTATACATAATAGTTTTTACTCCAAGGTCATTTAAAGCAAAGGCCGCATGAACACAGCAATAATCAAATTCAATCCCCTGTCCAATTCTATTTGGTCCACCTCCAAGAATTAAAACTTTTTTATCGTTTTTTAAATCAGACTCTCTTAAAGGCACATTTTTCGTAACATTAGTAGTTGAATACAAATAACTTGTAGTAGTATCAAATTCAGCCGCGCAAGTATCAACTTCGTTATAATCAAGCTCAATATTAAGTCTTTTTCTTGCGTTATAAACATCGTTTTCGGATACGCCTATTAATTTTGCAATCATTTTATCGCTAAAACCATAAGTTTTTGCTCGTCTAAGTTTAGATTCGTCATTTAAAATATCTAAATCTATCTCTTTTTCAAATTCCACAATTTCTTTAATTTGATTTAAAAACCAAGGATCTATTTTCGTAAGTTCGTATACCTCATCAACGCTTTTTCCTCTTCTAAAAGCTTCGGCTACGTACAAAATTCTTTCATCGTTTGGTATTCTAAGTTTTTTAATTAAAGTTTCTTCATCGCACTCTTTCTTTTCAAATCCATCAAGCCCAGTTTCTAACGAACAAAGAGCTTTTTGAATAGACTCTTTAAAAGTTCTTCCAATTGCCATAACCTCACCAACACTTTTCATAGAAGTTGTAAGAGTTGAATCAGCACTTGGAAATTTTTCAAAAGTAAAACGAGGAATTTTTGTTACAATATAATCAATTACCGGCTCAAAACTTGCAGGAGTTCCTGTTATATCATTCTTAATTTCATCAAGAGTAAACCCAACCGCCAATAAAGTAGCTACTTTTGCAATAGGATAACCAGTAGCTTTGGAAGCAAGAGCACTACTTCTACTAACTCTTGGATTCATCTCAATAACTATCATTCTTCCATTTTTCGGATTTACCGCAAATTGAACGTTACTTCCACCAGTATCAACTCCAATTTCTCTTAAAATAGCAAAAGAAGCATCTCTCATTTTTTGATATTCTTTATCCGTAAGAGTAAGTGCGGGTGCTACCGTAATACTATCTCCTGTATGGACTCCCATTGGATCTACATTTTCTATACTACAAACGATAATACAATTATCCTCTTTATCTCGAATAACTTCCATTTCATATTCTTTCCATCCAAGAGCACTCTCAATAATTTCAATTTCATTAATAGGACTTGCTTCAATTCCAATTTTTGCAAGTTCTTTAAACTCATCCATATTATAAGCAACACCACTTCCAAGTCCTCCAAGAGTATAAGCTGCTCTTACGATTACAGGAAATCCTATTTCTTTTACGATTTCAATAGCTTCATCAAGAGTATGAGCAATTCCACTTTTTGCCATTTCAAGACCAATTTTTTCTATTGCTTTTTTAAAAGCTTCTCTATCCTCTCCCTTTTTTATGGCTTCAGGATTTGCTCCAAGAAATTCTATCCCTTTAAGCATTCCTTTTTCATACATTTCCATAGCAACGTTTAAAGCGGTTTGTCCACCCATTGTAGGAAGTATTGCATCAACTTTTTCTTTTTTAATTATTTCGGCAACAATCTCCGGAGTAATTGGTTCAATATAAGTAGCATCGGCAAATTCAGGATCCGTCATAATCGTTGCAGGATTTGAATTTATAAGAACAACTCTATATCCAAGAGATTTTAAAGTTTTTGCAGCTTGAACTCCAGAATAATCAAATTCACAAGCCTGACCTATAACGATTGGACCAGAACCTATAAGCAAAATGGTTTTAATATCTTCTCTTTTTGGCATATAAAACCTTTTTTATATGTAATTATACCTTAAAAAATTACTATATAATTTCATTAAAAAGGAAAAAGTTGAAGCTACCTCAAAGAATCGAAGCCTTAAGAAAAGCCAGCGTCTTTAATAAAGTTACAAAAAAATGGGCGTTAGAAGAATTAAAAAAAGATAAAAGTTATTTAGAAAAGTGTCTAAAAGAAGATATAAAAGAAAACGTTTTATTTAGAAACTATCAAGACTACATTATATCCGCCATGCTTGAAAAAGAAGGTCTAATGAAAAGACTAAAACCAATTCCTTTACAAAAAGCATTCTCCAGCAAAGATTTTTTAAAATTTTACATTAATGATTTAAAAAATATTCCAAAAGAAGCAAAAATAAAAAAAATAGGCGTATTCGATACTGAAACCACAGATATTTATGGATATATTATTTCATACGCTTTTGTAATTCAAGATATGGAAACCTTAGATACAAAAGAAATTTATGAATTTTTAAATCCAAAGGCAAAAATTAGCGAAGAAGCATATTCGGTTCATAAAATAAAACAAGAAGAATTACAAAACAAACCAACTTTTGAAGAAAAAAAAGAAGAAATATTAAATATCTTTGATTCTTTAGATATGATAGTTGGGCATAATGTATTTTACGATTTTGGAGTATTAAAAAGAGAACTTGAGAGAGCTAAACATTTTCCAAACATAATCGATATTCCAATTTTTGATACCATGTTTTATAGCTGGGATATAGTAGTGCTCGATAAAAAAAAGCAACCAAAACTTGAAGAAGCGGTTGCGTTTTTTTTAGGACACCAAAACGTAAAATATCACGACGCTTTAGAAGACGTTAAAATGACCTTAAAAGTTTTTAACAAATTACTTGAAGAAGGACAAAAACTATGAACATAATAGATAGCGTTATTTTAGGAATAGTAGAAGGAATTACAGAATTTTTACCTATCAGTTCAACGGCTCACATGATTTTAGTATCTACTCTTCTAGGATTACAACAAACCTTACAAAATATCGCTTTTGAAATAATTATTCAATTAGGAGCAACTTTTGCGATTGTTTTAATTTATTTGGATAAGATAAATTTTAAGGAAATTGAACTTTGGAAAAAAGTGTTATTAGCGTTTTTACCCCTTATGATTATTGGCTTTTTATTAAGACACCAAGTAAAAGAATTTTTTAATTTAAAAATCGTTGCTTTGATGTTTATTATAGGAGGAATAGTATTTTTTATAGTTGAAAAATTATACAAAGAAAAAGAAGCACTAAAAGAAATAGAAAAAATAAGCTATAAACAAGCTTTAATTATAGGTATTTTCCAAGTTTTTGCACTAATTCCAGGAACCAGTAGAAGCGGTGCAACCATCGTTGGAGGAATGCTAAGTGGACTTAGCAGAAAAACAGCAGCCGATTTTAGCTTTTTGCTTGCAATTCCAACTATGATAACGGTAAGCGGATATGAATTTACAAAAAATTTCTCTTCTTTTAAAGATCAAAATCTAATCATTTTAGCAACAGGTTTTTTTGTAAGTTTTATTAGCTGCTATATTGCCGTTAAATGGTTTTTAAAATTCGTAAAAAAATATACGCTAATTCCATTTGGAATTTATAGAATAGCAATGGGAATTTTTATTTTATATTTAATCTCAAAAGGAGTTATAACTCCTTAAAAAAAATTTTAATTGCTAAATAATAAACTACATAAAGAATAAATATGAAAATAAAAATTGAAAAAAGGGGATTTTCTTGATAATCTCCTATTAAAAACACAATCGCAACAAAAATTAAAAAAAGAGCAAAAACTCCAAAAAGAAGTTTATGAATTAAACTCATTTAACAAGTTTATAAAACTCTTTAAAAATATACTTACTATCATGAGGCCCAGGAGATGCTTCTGGATGATGCTGAACAGAAAAAACGGGCTCATTTTTGTATTTAACGCCTTCAATAGTATTATCAAAAAGATTAATATGAGTAATTTCTGCTACTTCTTTAATTTCTTCAGGAACGTTATAATTATGATTTTGAGCAGTAATTTCTACTACTGGATGTCTTCCCAAAAGATTTTTAACAGGATGATTACCTCCATGATGTCCAAACTTTAACTTAAAAGTAGGATATCCATGCGAAATACTAAGAAGTTGATGTCCAAGACAAATACCAAACATAGGAATTTTAGCTTTAAGAAGTTTTTTAATTTTTTCGTGAATGTCTTTAAGTATTAAAGGATCACCGGGACCGTTACTTAAAAACACTCCACCAATTTCTCTTCTTTCATACAAGTTAATAATTTCTTCAGCCTCAGTAGAAGCAGGAAGTACTAAACATTCCATCCCAGCTTCTGTTAATTCGTTTAAAATATTTCTTTTTACCCCAAAATCTAAAACAGCTATTCTTTTATCGGTATTTTTTTCTTTATATCTAAAACTTTTATGATCCCAAGCACCATGTGGATGAATATATTTTTCTTTTGTAGTTACTTCTTTTATGTAATCAATTTCTTCAATTCGAGGAGAGTTTTTTAAAATTTTTTCAAGTTCGTTTTTATCATGAATTTCGCTAGAGGCTATCATCATCATAGCCCCTTCTTTTCTAATCGTTTTTGTCAAAAATCTTGTATCTATATTACAAATTCCCAATATATTGTTTTCTTGTAAAAATTTAGCCAACGTTTTTTGACCTCTAAAATTTGAATATTTATCTACATATTCCCTAACAATTACGCCTTTAAGCCAAGCACCTTTACTCTCCATATCATCATCATTAACGCCAACATTCCCAATCTCTGGCATAGTAAATACTACAAACTGACCAGCATAGCTTGGATCCGTAATTATTTCTTGATACCCAGTCATAGAAGTATTAAAAACTATTTCACCAACAGCAGTTCCTTCAGCCCCAAACCCTTCAGCTTCAAAAAACATTCCATTCTCAAGCAAAATACTAACTTTCATTTCTGCCCTTCATTAAATAAGTCCTCTTTTTTTCAACTCTTGCTCGTAAATTCTTTGAAATACAAGCTCCCATTCTTCACTTCCTGGCACAAGCGGTCTTTTATAATGTTCTATCTTTTCGTAAGCTGCCATTCTTGCTTCTTTTTCTCTATTTAAAAAGTCCATAAACGATTTAAAAATAATATTTTTTATTTTTCCATCTCTTTCATCGTAATCTATCAATTCTTTATCCCAAAGCTCTTTTACCAAAAACGCCGCCAAATCATCAAATCTATCCGTTTTGTTAATAGGAAATCCTTCTTCTTTTGCTATTTCTTTTTTAAGAAGCTTAAAAACTTCCCTTCTATCTACATCATAAAAAAGATATTCGTTTTCTTCCTCCTCTTTCGCTAAAATTTCCCTAGCTTTATCTTCAATTTCTCTCTCCCATAAAACATCATCAAGCACTATTTCTTCAATTTCTTTAATGGCTATATCAATTCCTTTTGGAAAAGTAACATATCCGCTATTTAATAAATCATAAGCTATTTTTCTTGCAATAAACGGAACCTGAGCCTCTTTAATTAGCATATAAAGCCTTTTTTCTAAAATTATATCAAAATATAAACTCGCTTTTTCTAAGCACCTCTATATTTTTATACTTTTGAACAAATTCAATAGCTTCTTTTACAAAATCTCCTTCCACCTCAACTACAATACTTCCCTCATTTCCAAAAATACCGCCACTTGCTATAATTTTGGCATCCAAATCAAAAAGAACTTTAAAAGCTTCTATTTCACTAAAAACTTCTCCATAAAAAAATCTAAGCATTGAAATTTTCATGCCACTTGCAAAATCAACATTTTGAGTAGCTTCAACATAAAAAGGTATTAGCTTTTCGTGATTTACCGGAATGATTACTTTTGCTCCCCTACAAGCCGCTTTTACATAAAAATTTCCGTAAGTTCCTCCGTTTTTATCAGCCGCTCCAACAGCCGCCTGTTTTTTGCCATTTTCATACCAAAGAGCGTTTGCTCCCTTTATAAAATAATCATCTGCTTGTATTTCAAACTCATCTACATTAACTAATTTTCCATTATCCAATATCACAACCGGTGGTCTTTTTTTTGTAACATTTAAACTATCGTTTGTAAAACATCCAGCAACATAAAGTTCATCCATTTCAATACCCAAATGATATAAAAGATACTGATTTAAACTTCCATATCCAATATATACTCTTTTTGAAAAATCTATATACTTAGTTAAAGCCTTGGCTATTAAATGCTTTTGAGTATTAACGCTAAGGAGTAGTTGTGCTTTCATTCTTATCTCCTAAAAGCATTTTGCTTAATTTAGCCGCTTTAACCGGGTCCATTTTAGAAAAAATTTTAGCAACGATTTTTGGCTGTAATTTTTGAAGAATTTCAAGCGCATCTTTTTCTGGCATATTTGAAAGAATAGAAGCCGCATTTTTTGGTCTCATTTTAGCATAGGCCTGAGTTACTTTATCAAGTCTTGCTTTCTTTATTTCTTCTAAAATTTTTTTATTTTTTTCAAGAAGTTTTTGAATTTGTTTTTTTTCTTCTTCTATTTTTTTCAAAGTAGCGTTAATTTCGGCTTCTTTTTGATTAAGTTTTTCTTCCTTTTTTTTAATTAAAGCCATATAAGTATTTTTCAATGCTTCAAGAGCTTCCTTTTGCTCTAAAATTTTCTCCGCCTCTGCTTCAAGTTCAGCTTTTTTTTGAGCAAAAATATCGTAACAATCAAGAAGTTTTTGATTATCTACAGCAAAAAGAAAAAGAGGAATAAAAAAAAGCAGTTTAGCTTTCATCTAATAAATTTCTCCTAAAATATCTCCAACTTCAACATAGTCTTTTTGATTTAGATATTTAAAATGCTCAGGTCCAAAAAAGATTAAAATAGAGCTTCCAAACTCAAATCTTCCAAGCTCATCACCTTTTTTAAGTTTAATCGGATCACTATACTCAAAACTTTTAACATCATCGTAATCTTTACTTAATCTCTCATCAAAATTTAAAACAATCTTTCCAATAATCATAGCTCCTACAAACACCATATAAAAATATCTATCTTTTAAATCTCTACATTTTAAAACAACTCTTTTATTTTTAGGAAAAACAAGCTCTTTTTCAAGAAAAGAAGGCTTAACTGGTTTAAGATCTCCCGGAATATAAGTAGCTTTTACAACTTCCATATCGATTGGCACATGAAAACGATGATAATCTCTAGGCGATAAATAAAGATTTATAAAATAACCCTCGTTTAAATTAACATCTTCTAGCAAAAGTTCTTTTAAAATATATTTTTTCCCTTTTATCTGATACACATAATTTTCTTCTATTTCACCTTCAGCTATTACCAACGAATCACTTGGACTAACAAAAATATCTTCATCTTCGTAAAATTCAATAACTTTCTTGTGTCTAATAAACAAATCATTAAGAGTAGGATACAAGCAAGGATCGCTTGGCTCATATTCCATCATGTCGATGTCAAAAATTTTTACGTATAACTTATTAATAAAACATTGTATTGGTTTAGGAAAAGGGGTTCTTGCTATCTTAACTACGATTTTTGAGAGAAAACGGGAGGGGTTCATTTTAAAGTTACTCCTTTTTGTCCTTTTTTTATTTCGCCAATTATATATCCATCGCTATTTTCCAATACTTTATCTACATTCTCACTACTTACAGCAAGAATCATTCCAACACCCATATTAAATGTTCTAAACATCTCTTTTTCATCGACATATTTTTTCATAAACTCAAAAATAGGAAGCACTCTTATTTTTTCTTTATAAACAACAGCTTTTAAGTCATTAGGCAATACTCTTGGAAGGTTTTCTACAATCCCTCCACCAGTAATATGAGCAAGCGCGTTAATATAAGGTTTTAAACGCTTAAAATCTTTTACATAAATTCTAGTAGGAGTCAATAAAATATCAATTAATTTTTTACCATCAATTTCATCGTCAAATTTCATTTTTAATTTTTCAAAAAAAAGTTTTCTTACCAAACTATAACCATTTGAATGAATTCCGCTACTTGGCAAAGCTATTAAAATGTCTCCTTCTTTTACTTTGGGATTAAGCTCATCTTCTTCGGCAATTCCAACGGCAAATCCAGCTATATCAAAATCGTTTTCTTTATACATTCCTGGCATTTCAGCAGTTTCACCTCCAATTAATGCACACTCAGCTTCCTTACATCCAAGAGCGATACCTTTTATAACTTCGCTTGCTACCTCAACATCAAGCTTTCCAGTAGCATAATAATCTAGAAAGAAAAGAGGCTCTCCAAAATTACAAATCAAATCATTAACACACATTGCAACTAAATCAATCCCAACAGTATCGTATTTTTTAGCATCAATTGCAAGTTTTAACTTCGTTCCAACTCCATCGGTTGAGGATAATAAAACAGGTTTTTTATATCCACTTGGAAGTCTAAATGCTCCAGCAAAACTTCCAATACCTCCAACTACCAATTCATTAAAAGTATCTTTTACTAAAGGCTTAATCCTCTCTACCAACGAATTTCCAGCATCTATATCAACACCAGCATCTTTATAGCTTATTTTCATTCTTCATCCTTACATTCGCAATAACAACTTCCAAAAATCTTTTCCAAAACTATAGTGCTTGGACAAAAATCAAAAGCAAAATGTATAAAAAGCATTATTGCCATAAATGCCAAAAGCCCAAGCCCAATACTCCACATTCCTTTTGCAAGAAGAGCTAAAATAACCAATAAAAACATACTCATCATAAGTCTTTGAACTCTCTCCGCACACCAAAGTTTTTTAGTTTTCATTTTACTCCTTTAAAAAATTATCTTATTAACTTCTTGCATTTTTTTACTTGCAATTTCTCTTGCTTTCTTATTTGCTTTATTTATTATATCCAAAATTTCATCGTTATTTAAACTCGCCTTTTTTTCTCTAATTGGAGAAATTATTTTAGAAATATTAGCCGCACATCTTTTTTTACACTCAACGCATCCAATACTTCCAGTCATACAAGCATTTTTTATCTCTTCTACTTCATTAACATCGGAAAAAGCTTTATGATATTCAAAGACAATACAAACTTCCGGATTTCCAGGATCTGTTTTTCTAATTCTTTGAGGATCCGTTTTTGCCAATCTAATTTTTTGCCAAATTTCTTCATCGCTTGAATCAAGATAAATTGCATTATTGTAACTTTTTGACATTTTTCTTCCATCAATACCAGGAAGTCTTGGAGTCTTAGTTAATAACTCTTTTGGTTCTTTAAAAATTTCCGTTTTATAAATAAAATGGAAATGTCTAACTATTTCTCTTGCTAATTCCAAATGAGGCTTTTGATCCTCTCCAATTGGAACAATATCGGCATCATAAATTACTATATCTGCCGTTTGTAAAACAGGATAAGTTAAAAACCCGGCATTATTTTTTTTCTTATACTCAGGCTGACTTACCAAATCCTTATAAGTAGGATTTCTTTCAAGCCAGCTAAGAGGCGTAATCATATTAAAAATCAAATAAAGTTCGGCATGTTCTTTTATGGCGCTTTGTACAAAAAGAGTAGATTTTTCGGGGTTAATCCCACACGCTATCCACTCTTTTACAAGCTCTACGCTTAAATCCTTTAAACTCAACCCCTCATCATATTTTGTAGACAACGCATGCCAATCCGCTACAAAGAAAAAACATTCATTTTTTTCTTGTAATTCAAGCCAATTCTTAATAACTCCTAAATAATGTCCCAAATGAAGCTTACCCGTTGGTCTCATTCCACTTACTACTCTCAAAACTCCACTCCTATTTCTAAAAATATTCCTTTATAAGTTAATTTAGTTTCATTGTCTCCATCAACTCCAAAAATATCCTTATACCTATACCCCGCTTTAAAAAAAATTAACAGGCATGCTATATTTTATAGCACCTAAATAATCGTAATGATGATTATCTCCAGCTTTTGCCCACTTAAAACTTCCAATCAAAGAAACACCATAAAGTTTTAAAGTTTCAATTTTACCATATAAATAAGCTAAAGGCACACTCCAAGAATTATCTACAAAAGTTTTGTTGGAAGTAGAAATTTTTACATGTCCCTTCCAATAATCAACTCCAATTCCAGCATCTATATTGGCAAACAAAGAATTAAAAGTATAAAAAAAAGTAACATCATAAGAATCTATTTTCATTGAAGTATAAGCGTTTGTAATTACGGTTGGAATTTTTACATCAAAAATTTCTACATTTCCTACTATATAATTACTATAACCAGACGCATCATATTTAGTATATTGAAATTTAACATTAGGAAAAACAGAAACATCATGCGTTAATTTTATCCAAATAAAAGGATTTTTTTCATCTTTAAGCCCTAAATAACCCTTATTAGGATTATTTGCTCTTTTATTACCAAAATAATTAATTACATTTCCGTTTTTTATATATCCTCCAATTTTTTGCTCTTCATATCCAATCCCACCACTTATGCTAAAAGCATAAGCTAAAGTACCAAGTAACAAAAAAAAGCTACTTCTCACTCCTGCTACCTTTTTCTCTTGGAATTAAAACAATAGGAGTTCCCGTAAAATCTTCTTTTTGACGCAAAAAGTTAATTAAATACCTCTCATAAGAAAAATGAAGCTTTGGTCTATTCATTATTAAAGCTATTTGAGGAGGTTTTATAGCAAATTGAGTTGCATAATAAATTTTTATTTCTTTTCCTCTAACATCAGTTGGCAAATGATGTCTTGTGGTAGCTTCTTTAATCCATTCGTTAAGAGTTGAAGTAGGAATTCTTTTAGAGTAATTTCCATATACATAAATAATTTTTTCTTTTAATTTATCTATGTTTCTTTTGGTTTTTGCGCTTACTACCATAAAAGGAGCGTAATTTAAAAAGTCAAACCTATACTTAACCTCTTTTTCGAATTTTTTATAATCCATTTTTGCTTCATCCCATTTATTAGCAACAATAATACACGCATTTTTATGTTTTTGAATAAGACCACCTATTTTTTCGTCAAGCTCAACTATTCCTTCTTTAGCATCTAAAACCAAAATAGCTACATCCGCTTCTTTTAAAACTTCTTCGGTTCTTATTAGAGCATATTTTTCGATATCTTTAATTTTTCCTCTTCTCCTAATTCCTGCGGTATCTACAAAAGTAATGGTATATCCGTTAAAATAAATGCTCTCATCAATAGGATCAATCGTAGTTCCGTCAACATCACTAACTATTGAGCGTTCTTCTCCAACAAGAGCGTTTAACAAAGAACTTTTACCAACATTTACTCTTCCTACAATAGCAACTTTTATCTCTTTTAACTCTTCAAGATTCTCACTATCTTCACTAAATAACTCTTCAAGAGGAATATCTTCTTCAATGCTCGTAGCTTCTATTATTTGTTTTTTCTTTGGAATAAATTCCTTAATTCTCTCAAGCAATTTCCCAACGCCTCTATTATGAGCGATGGAAATTGGATAAACTTCTTCAATTCCAAGTTCATACCATTGCCAAACGTTATCCATCATTTTATCGTTATCTACTTTATTAACTATCAAAATAATAGGTTTATTTAATTTTTGTAAATTTCTTACATATTCAATCTCTTCCTCATCTGGAATCGTTTTTGCATCCACCATATAAAGAATCAAATCAGCTTCTTTTGCGGCTTCAAAAGCCTTCTCTTTTACTTTTTTAAATAACTCATCTCTCTCTTCAAGTCCACCAGTATCAAGCAAAACTACATCTTCTAAATCATCATCAAAACTTACAACTCTTTTTTTTATATCTCTTGTAGTTCCAGCTTTTTCGCTTACAATAGCATCTCTTTTTCTTACAACCCTATTAAAAAAACTGCTCTTACCAACATTTGGCTTACCTAAAATCGCTATCTTTAGCATTAAATACTATCCTTATAACTAACTTTTTTGCTAAGTAAATCTTTCATATGAAGATAATTATTAAGCGCATTTATATAGGCTTTTGCGCTTGCAAGCATCGTATCAATACTTAATCCATGCCCCATCACAGGAGGCTTATTTTCGTCAAAAATAACTTTTACCATAACTTTTGCCAAAGCATCTTTCCCTTCTGTTACGGCTTCAACTTTATAATCAAGTAATTTTCCAGTAATTCCACTTATTCTATCTATTACTTTAAATACCGCATCAATCGTTCCCTCACCAATTGCCGCATCTGTAAAAATTTTATTTTCAAATTTAATTTTAGCTGCCGCACTTGGCATTCCATCGCTACAATCGCTAAGTTGAAGAGAAATAAGTTCGTACACTTTTGGCGTTTTATCGCTTGCTTCATTTATTAACGCTAAAATATCTTCGTCATAAATTTCTTTTTTCTTATCAGCAAGCTTTTTAAATTTCATAAAAAGTTCGTTTAATTCTTCTTCACTTATATCGCTAAATCCAAGAGCTTCAAGTTTTTTCTTAAACGCGTGACGACCAGAATGTTTTCCAAGAACAATCGTATCTTTAACATCAAGCCCAATATCTTCAGCTCTCATAATTTCGTATGTTTCTTTATGTTTTAATACCCCATCTTGATGAATACCACTCTCATGAGCAAAAGCGTTTCTTCCAACTATCGCTTTATTTGGCTGAGGCTCAATTCCGGTAACACTTGAAACCAAACGACTTGTTGGATAAATTTCTTTTGTATTAATTCTTGTATCAATTCCATCAAACAAATCCCTTCTTACCTTTATTGCCATTACGATCTCTTCCAAAGCCGCATTTCCAGCTCTCTCTCCAAGCCCGTTTATCGTACATTCAACTTGTCTTGCGCCATTTAAGATAGAATACAAACTATTTGCTGTTGCTAATCCAAGATCATTATGGCAATGAACAGAAAAAATTATATCTTTTGGAAAATACTCAACCAATTCTTTAATCATAGCCCCCATTTCGGTTGGAAATCTATATCCAACCGTATCTGGAATATTTATGGTTTTTGCTCCAGCTTCAATTACAGCAGAAATGATTTCCTTTAAAAAACTCATTTCACTTCTTCCAGCATCTTCACAAGAAAATTCAACATCATCAACAAAAGTTTTTGCATATTTTACTGCATCAACAGCTCTTTTTATTACTTCATCTGGAGTCATTCTAAGCTTATATTTCATATGAATCGGACTTGTGGCAATAAAAGTATGTATTCTTTTTAAAGGTGCCGGTTCAATTGCTTTTGCCGCAGCTTCAATATCTTTATCAAGAGCTCTTGCCAAAGAACAAACAGTAGATGTAGTAATCTCTTTTGCAATATTGTTTATTGCTTCAAAATCTCCTGGACTTGCTGCTGCAAAACCAGCTTCTATAATATCGACTCTTAATTTTTCCAGTTGTTTTGCAACTTTTATTTTTTCTTCAATTGTCATAGAAGCACCAGGAGATTGCTCCCCATCTCTTAAAGTAGTATCAAAAATTTTTACCATCTCCATAAAAGTCCTTTTTTTAATAATTATATAGTTTTTTTAAAAATTTGTCAATGGAAAAAAATTATTATTTAGTTTTAATTATCCTCATATAATTTTTTATTCCCCTCAAAACGCCATAAAAGACATAAATTGTTAAAATTATAGCAATTCCTTCTATAGGATACAAATAAATTAAACTTGCAATTACAATAATCAAAACCAAAACCTTTATAGCTACGCTTTTATTAAAATCGATTTTTTTAAAACTCGGATATCTAAAATTGCTCACCATTAAAAAAGCAAGAAATAAAGCTCCAAAAAGAATTAAAATATCAAATCCTCCATCATATTTTAAATCAAGCATCACCCAACTACTAAGAACGACTGCCGCCGTTGGAATCGGAAGACCTATAAAATATCTTGGATCAATTTCGGCGGTAGTTACATTAAACCTTGCTAATCTTATTGCTCCAAAAACTACAAAAAGTCCGCTAATTAACGCTCCAAATCTTCCATAATGCTCACCTATGGCAAAAAAAAGCATCATCGCAGGAGCAACCCCAAAAGCAACTATATCGGCTAAAGAATCAAATTCTACTCCAAACTTAGAAGAAGTATTAGTAAGTCTTGCTATCCTTCCATCAAGCCCATCAGCAATTAGACTCAATATTATATAAATAAAAGCTTTTTCAAACTTTCCCTGAGATGAAGCAATAATACTCATTACTCCAAAAAAAGCAGACAAAGCCGTAAAAAAATTTGGAAGTAAATAAGCTAAATTAATCTTTTTTTGCATCTTTAATATACCCTATTACACTCTCTCCTGCATATATCTTTTGAAATTCGGTAACTTTTATTTCCGTATTAAGAGGCAAATATATATCAACTTGAGAGCCAAAAGTTATCATTCCATATCTCTCAGCCAATTTAATAACCCCTAAATCTCTAAACATTATAATTCTTCTTGTAATAAATCCAGCAATTTGATTAACCACAATTTCTCCTAATTCATTTTTAAACAAAACCCTATTTTGTTCGTTTAATTCACTAGCTTTTGGAGAATTTAACGCAAGAAACGCTCCATGAATATACTCTCTTGCCGCCATTTCCCCTTCAATCGGACTTCTTTGAATATGAAGATCAAAAAGACTTAACTTCACAGAAATCTTAATAGATTCCTTTTTAGTAATTGGAGAAATTTGATTGGTAATTTCTACAATAGTCCCATCCGTTGGAGAAATAATTACATCTTTACCTTCTTCTTCCGGTATTCTCTCGGGATTTCTAAAAAAATAAACCATAAAAGCAAATAGAGCAAAAAAAATTAATTGTAAAATAGTTGGAAACTTAAAAATTAAAGATATCAAAAAAAGAATACCGCTAACGACTATAAAAGGATAGCCCTCTTTAAGAATTATTTCCGTTTTCATTTTCGTTTTTTCCTTTTAATTTTTCTTCGTATTCTTTAATAAGTTCTCTTACTCTTTTCCCATCAATTACCTCTTTTTCATACAACTCTTCTACCATCTTCTCAATAACGGGAGCATATTTTTTTAATATACTCTTTACATATTCATATCTCTCATCTAAAAATTTTTTTATAAACTTATCGACTTCTTCTTGAGTTTTTTCAGAATATTCTCTTGCTTGAGAAAAATTTCCTAAAAATCTATTAGTTTGTTTCTCAAGCACCATAAGTCCCGCTACATCACTCATTCCATACATACTAACCATTGCTCTTACAATGTCAGTTGCTCTTTCAAGATCATTACCAGCACCTGTTGAGATTTCTCCAATAAACAACTCTTCAGCTGCTCTTCCTCCAAGTAATGTATCAACTTCGGCAATAAGCTCTTTTTTTTGCATTAAAAATTTATCTTCTTCTGGCATATTTAAAGTATATCCAAGAGCGGCGAGTCCTCTTGGAACGATAGAAACTTTTTTAACTTTTTTTGCTTCAGGAATTACTTCCGCTACAACAGCATGCCCACTCTCATGATAAGCAACAATTTTTTTATCTTTTTCATTAAGTCTTCTACTTTTCTTTTCAAGCCCAGCTATTTGTCTTTCAACCGCTTCTACAAACTCTTCTTGATTAACTTCTTTTTTGCCTTTTCTACCGGCAAGCAAAGCAGCTTCGTTTACAATGTTTGCAAGATCGGCTCCAGCAAGTCCCGCCGTCATTCTTGCTATTTCTTCCAAATCTACATCTTCGCCAGCTTTAATTTTTTTAACATGAACTTTTAAAATTTCGACTCTTCCTTTAAAATCAGGTTTATCTACAAGTACTTGTCTATCAAATCTTCCCGGTCTAAGAAGAGCCGGATCGAGAATTTCAGGACGGTTCGTAGCTGCAAGAACAATTACCGGCTCATTAGAATCAAATCCATCCATCTCTGCAAGTAATTGATTTAAAGTTTGCTCTCTTTCGTCATTTCCTCCCATCATCCCGCTAGCGGCACGAGATTTACCTATTGCATCGATTTCATCTATAAAAATAATACTTGGAGCTTCTTTTTTAGCTTGATTAAAAAGATCTCTTACCCTTGCTGCACCTACCCCAACAAACATTTCAATAAAGCTACTTCCACTTACTGCAAAAAATGGCACATCGGCTTCCCCGGCTACCGCTTTAGCTAATAATGTTTTCCCTGTTCCAGGAGGTCCTACAAGCAATACTCCTTTTGGAATTTTTGCCCCAAGTTCGATATATCTATCCGGATTTTTTAAAAAGTCCACAATCTCTTTTACTTCTTCTTTTGCTTCTTCATTCCCAGCTACATCATCAAATTTAACATCAGGTTTTTCGCTTTTAATTAAACCTTTTGCACTTCCAATTCCAAGAACGCTTCCCATTCCTTTTTGCATTCTACTTGCCAAAAACATCCAAATAGCAAAAAATATAAAAATAGGAATAATCCATCCAAAAATCAAATCGCTTAACCAATTATTATCATTTATCGCCCCATAAGGAACTTTGTATTTATCCAAAATTTCAACTAATGTAGGATCATTTGGAACTTTTTGAACGCTAATAATTTCCCCATCTTTCAATTTTGCCTTAATATAATGTCTTCCAATAGCTACATATTCCAGTTTTCCTTTTTTTGCTAATTCTTTTAAATCCGAATAACTATAAGCGATAATTTGCTTACTATTGAAACTATTTAAATTATTTTCAACATTTGGAGCAATACTTCTAAAAATAACTACTATTAAAATAGCAAATATTATAAAAAACAAAAGAGGGTTTTTATTAAAAAAATTATTATCAGGCTTTTTTTCCATCAATATCCTTTCTCAAAACGAGCGTTATCCACTCATTTTCTTTTATTTCTTTTTCCACTTTAAAATCTTTATATTTATCAAGCACTTTATTTTTATATTTATCAATTATACCCGAGAGGATTAAAATATCCTTAACTTTCTTTTTTAAATCATTTGCTATAAATACTAATACATCAGCTATTATATTTGCTACCACAACATCATATTCTTTATTGGTATTATTTACGCTTCCTTGCCAAACTTCATTATACTTAGCATTATTTAATTTAAAATTTTCTTTCGTACTTTTTATCGCAAGAGGGTCCGTATCGCAAGCATCTACAATGGCTCCTAATTTACTTGCAACAATTCCTAAAATTCCGCTACCACATCCTACATCCAAAAAAGTATCTCCATTTTTTACATATTCTTTTATAGCTTTTATACAACTTTTAGTGGTTTCATGATGACCGCTTCCAAAAGCAAGAGCCGGATCAATTACTATATTAATTTTATTCTCCTTTGGGGGATACCATGAAGGATGAATGTAAAATTCATCAATCTCAACCGGTTTAATAGAATTTTGATACGCTTCAATCCAATCTTTATTCTCTTTCTTCGCTAATTTAATATCCAAATCAATTTTCGTATTAAAAATTTCTTCTAAAGCTTTTACATAATTTTTCAATTCTTCAATTAATTCATCAAAATTATCTTCACTTCTTAAAATCAAACTATTATTTTTCTCTTCTATCCCATTAAAAAATCTATCCATTAAAAAAGATTCTATTTCATCTTTAAAAGAAGAAGGGGTAATTACTAGCTCATAATAAAATTTCTTCAATAAATCTCCTTACATTTTAATACCCATTTGTTCCAACTTTTGTTTTAATACTTGAGGAGTAAACGGTTTTGCGATATAGTTATTTACTCCGGCTTTAAGCGCTGCTATAACATTTTCTTTTTTAGTTTCAGTCGTTACCATAACTATTTTAATATGATCATATTTTGGGTTGGCTCTAACAATTTTTAAAAATTCAAATCCATTCATCTTTGGCATATTCCAATCAAGAAAAATAATTTTTATCTCATCTGCATGCTCTTCTAAAATTTTAAGAGCTTCTTCACCATCTCCAGCTTCCAAAAAATGTTCATCACTAAATCCAAGTTTTTTTAAAACATTTTTAATAATAGTCCTCATAGTTTTAGCATCATCGACAATTAGAATTTTCATAAACACTCCTTAAAATATATAATTTTTTCTTATAAGTATATCGACATTTTTGAAAAAAAATTATACAAAATTTTTAAACACTTTTTCTAAATCAATTTTACCTTCATAAAAGGCTTTCCCTACAATTACTCCATAAATGCCATTTTCTTTAACTTTTTTTATATCATCCTCACTTTTAACTCCGCCGCTTGCAATCACATTTTTTTTACTTGCTTTCATTATATCTAAAATAAAATCAATATTCAATCCACTAAGCGTCCCATCTTTTGAAATGTCTGTTGCTATAATACACTCAATTTCACTATCTTCATATTCCTTGGCAAGTTCTATAGCATCTATTTTACTACTTTTACCCCATCCATCAATGGCAACTTTCCCATCTTTTGCATCGATTCCAACAGCAATAGGATATTTTTTTGCAAGCTCTTTTACCATTTGAGGATTTTTAGCGGCAATACTTCCTAAAATTAATCTATTTATACCTAAATCCAAATATCTTTTTATAGTTTCTTCATCTCTTATTCCACCGCCTAATTGAATTTTAAGATTTGTATTTTTTCTTATTTTTTCTATTTGTTCTATATTCTTAGGCTCTCCAGCAAAGGCTCCATTTAAATCCACAATGTGAAGCCAACTTGCTCCCATATCTTCAAATCTTTTTGCAAGCTCCCAAGGTTCGTCGCTATAAATCTTTGCCGTTTCCATTAAACCTTTTGTAAGTCTAACGGCTTTACCATCTTTTAAATCAATTGCCGGAAAAACTATCATCGTATCTCCTTATAATCTTACAAAATTTTCAATAACTTTTAACCCTTCGTTATGAGATTTTTCAGGATGCGGTTGAAAACCAAATACGTTATCTTTATTAACAGCGCTTACAAATTTATACCCATAATAAGTTTCTCCTATTACATATTTTTCCTCACACACAACATGGTAAGAATGCACAAAATAAAGATAAGGATCGCATAAATCTTTAAATAAAGGAGATTGCCCCTTAAAAAACATTTTATTCCATCCCATATGAGGAACTTTATGACCTTTCAATTTCTTTTCGTCAAATCTCACAACTTCTCCTGGAAGAACTCCAAGTCCCTCGTGCTCTCCAAATTCATACCCTTTTTCGAATAAAAGCTGCATTCCAAGACATACTCCAAGCACGTATTTACCGCTTTTAATAAATTCTATCATAGCTTCATCAAGATTCGTTTCTCTCAAATGCTTAATAGCATCGCCAAAAGCCCCCACTCCAGGAAAAAAAAGTTTATCATAGTTTTTTAATTTATCGGCATCTTTTACAACCTCAGCCTTTACTCCAACCTTTTCAAAAGCATTTTTCACGCTTGCTAAATTTCCCATATTATAATCTACAATCCCTATCATAACCACACCTATTTCATATCTTTTCCAACGCTTTTCATATAATACGCAAGCCCTACCAATAAAGCTGTTACCGCTCCAATAAGCATTGCAGAATAAATCAATTTATGAGGAGCAATCATAGCAAATTTAAATACAAGCATCAATCCTTCAATAGCAAGCGCAATTACTATACTACCAAGAAACTTTATCATCGTTTTATGAATTGCAAAAGGATGTTCTTCTTTCTCTCCTATTACTTCTTCGTAAAGAAGAGTCTTTACCAAATCAAAAAGAGCAAGAGACAAAGTAATTAAAATTGTTGCTTCAAACATCTTTTTAACTTCGATACTCTGAAGCGTATAAGTAAAAAACATTTTTATCCCATCAACAAACAACAAAACACAAATTGCAAACAAAGCCGCCGCAAAAATAGCATAAACTACTCTATTAAAATTATGAACCCAAGTATCTCCTCTTTCTTTATGAACAAATTTTAAAAGATCTTTTAAAGGAATATCAATTACAGCAACATATAACAACTCCCCTTTATCGTTAAAAATTGGCATAGCCGCACTAACGACCATATCCCCTCCAAGCAAACTTGGATAAGGATCGGTTAAAATACATTTTTTCTCTTTTACCGCTTTATAAAAATAAGTTCTATTCGATTGATTTAGCTCAATATAATACTTTTCATACTCTTTTTTTAAAGTAATAATTTTACTAATTTGTTTTCCTCCAGCATCTAAAATATAAGCTCCATTTGCAAACGGAATTTCGTGAATTATTCTTTGAAGACCTTCATAAATTGCGTCTATACCTATGTTAGGAAGTCTATTTGGCAAATTTCTTTGAAGTAAATAGCAAAAATACGCTCTTGCTTCTTTTCTGATTTTTTGAAACTCTTGAATTTCACTTATGTACATATTTTCCTCCTATAATCCTTACTAACTCCTCAACGCAAAGTCCCATTGCCGTTGATTCATATCCTTTTACATCCTCAATATATTTTTTACAAAATCCCTCAACCATACAAGCCCCTGCTTTTCCCATCCACTCTTTGCTTTTTAAATATTCTTCCAAATCTTTTTTATCAAACTCCCTAAATTTATACACCGTCTCATCCACTCTACCAAAAACCATTCCTTCAAACCTAATCCACATTGAAGTAATTATTCTTATTTCCTTACCACTTTGAGCCAAAAGCATCTTTTTTGCTTCCATTTCATTTTTTGCTTTCCTTAAAATCCTCTCTCCATCGCTAACTACAGTATCAGCCGCTACTACATCTTCATCTTTAAAACATCTAATACACTCTTTAAATTTACCATAACTCGCTTCAATTACAAATTTATAAGGATCTGTTGTTTTAATTTGATCTTCGTTAAAATCACAACTTTTTTGAACAAAAGAAATTCCAGCCTTTCTTAACAGATTCGCTCTAGTAGAAGAAGAGCTACATAAAATTAACATTCCCATCCTTTAAATCTATATTCAAAAACATTTTTACCATCTTCGTAATAAACATTATACTTAATATCATATTTTTGGCAAATCTCTTTTACAATATTAAGCCCTATTCCCAAACCTCTTTTATGAGAATGCTCTCTATAATTTCTCTCAAAAATACCCTTTGGATTTTTAATTCTCTCTCCAAAAGAAGCAAACTTCAAAATAATCTCATTATTATCTTTATCCAAACTTACATAAATTTCTTTTTTGGTAGAATATTTAATCGCATTGGAAATGTTGTTATCAACAATTCTCTCAAACTCTATTCTATTAATTTTAAAACATATATTATCTTTAATATCGCTAATTATAATCTTATTATTTGCTTTTGCAACCACATCAAAAAACTTGATTCTCTCTTTTAAAAATTTACTTAAATTCAAAATTTCATTTGCCTCATATTTTACAATACCATTACCAGAAATATAAGACAAATCTTCATACGAATTAGTCAGCATCGCAACAGAAGCTTCAATTTCTTCTAAAATATCTTTTAACTCTTCGTCTTTTATTTTTTCCTTTACATAATCTATATTTAGCGTCATTACACTAAGAGGAGTTTTAATTTGATGAATGGTATCTACAATAAACCGTCTATTCTCCATTAATAGCTTTTTATTTTTTTCAATTTCTTTATTTAAGGTTTTTCTAAATTCATTATAATATTTTTTCAACTCATAAATCTCTTCAATAAAGGAATAAGTATTTTTAAGAGCCAAATTTTTTTTCATATGTAAAACGATATCGTTTAATTCTTTAGAAACTTTTAAAATTAAAAACTTATATAAAATAAATAAAGCTAAAGTCAATATCAAAAATGTTATAAAAAACCTTCTTTTTAAAATTTCAAGATCTTTTTTTAACTTCGAAATATCAAAATCGGTTTCAAGAATCAATTTATCGGTAGCATTATTAAAAACGCCTCTTATTATCGTTAATATTTTTAAATTATCCTTTTCAAATTTCACAATAGTATCTTTCGTAGAAAACATCTTTTCTATTAGAAAAGAAACATTATAAGTTTTATCAAGATTAATGTTAAATAATTTTTGAAGCAAACTATTAGAATTTTTAATAATTTCCGACAAAGGAATTTTTTTATTGTTTCTATGCTCAAAATTAATTTTATAAACAAAATACTTCTCTACAAAATACACATTAATCGATTTAAGCTCAGGAATCTCTTTTATAAATTCTTTTCTAATTTTATCTATCATCGAATAAATATCAACAACATATCCAAGCTCCAACAAAACCTTGCCATCAGGAGATTTTACCAAATAATATTTTTTTACATTCATTGAAGAATAATCAATATGAGGATAAGATATATCTATTTTCTTTTTCCCATTAAACACATCATCTAAAATCTTTTTATAAACTTTAAAAGCCCCTAGATCAAACCCTATATCCGGTTTATAACTTGAATCGATTACTTTATAATTCTTTCCAATTACATAAACTTCATAATATCCTAATTCTTTATTATCTTTATTAAAAAGTTCGGCAATTTTCGTAGAATTAAAATCTCCTTTATTATATAAAAGCTTCAAAATTTCAGTCTTTTTTATACACTCTTCATTTGAAGATTTAAAAGAAAACTGAATTAAAGAAAGCATACTTTTTAATTTTTCTTTTATTTTAGAAGTAAAAAGAAGCTCTTTATTGACGAAATTTTGAATAACTATATTTCGCGAAAATTTATATTGATTGTATAAAGCAATAAAAGTAAAAAAAGAAATCAAAACAAAAACAAATAAAAAAAGCGTACCTAGCTTTATTCTAAATTTCAAACCTATATCCTACTCCTACTACAGTTTTTATGTAATCTTTATCAAATTTTTTTCTAAGCTCATTTACAAGCTGCCTTACCGGAGGCTCCTTACCTTTAAAATCATTACCCCAAACATAAGAAATAATCTTTTCAGTATTTACCGTTAAATTTGGACTTCTTAATAATAAAGACAATAATTTTTTCTCTTTTTTTCTTAAATAAATTGGCTCTTTGTTTTTAAATAAATCTCCTGTGGTAAAAACAAATTCGTAATCATCAAACTTAATTCTTTCCATTTTTTCAAGAAGATGCTTTATTCTAACCTCAAGCTCAGTCGAATGAAAAGGTTTTTTAATATAATCATCACATCCATACTCATATGCTTTTATAAAGTTATACTCTTCAACCGAAGCCGTTATCATAATAATAAATCCAGAATTTTTAACTTCTCTAATAAATTTCACAAGTTCTAACCCATTAACTCCCGGAATATTAATATCAATTAAATAAATATCATAGTCTCTTTTTTTTATTTTCTCTATAGCTTCATTGCCATTTTCCACCAAGTCCACTAAAAAATTTTTACTCTCCAAAATCCTCTTTACTATTTTGGCAAGTTGTAAATCATCTTCCACTAACAATACGCTATACATTTTACCCCTTTTTCATCCCAAAAGTTTTTCCTTTACTTTTTGTAGCATTTCATCGATTTTATCAGCTTCCTTTCCACCGCCTTGCGCAAAATCAGCTTTTCCTCCTCCCTTTCCTCCAACCATTGGAGCAAATTCTTTTATTAAATCTCCTGCTTTAATTTCTGGCACTTTACTTACTGCTACAAGAGTAACCTTACCTTTATTTTCACCAGCTAAAAACGCAATTAAATTATCAAATCTTCCTTTAAGAGAAGTTGCAATTTCTCTTAAATTAGCATTATCTATTCTTTCAATTACGACATTTTTTCCATCTTTTTCAATAGGCTTAATTTCTTTAACGGCAGCCTGTTTTAGAGCTTTAATCTCTTCTTTTAATTTTTTAATTTCCTCTTTTTGCTTTTCAATAAATGTTTTCAAATCCTTTGCTTTATATTCTTCTTTTAAAGTTTTTATTTCGTCTATATGCTTTTTAGCATATTCAACAGCCGCTTTTCCAGCAACGGCCTCAATTCTTCTAACTCCAGCACTAACCCCGCTTTCTTTTACTATATAAAAACTCCCTATTTCCGAGGTATTTTTTACATGCGTTCCCCCACAAAGCTCTATACTAAAATCTCCAAATTTCACAACTCTTACTTTATTAGAATATTTTTCTCCAAAAAGAGCCATAGCTCCCATTTTTTTTGCTTCTTCAAGAGGCATTTCCTTAACTTCTCCCTCAATTCCTCTTGCTATTACTTCATTTACAATTTTTTCAATTTTTTCCAAATCTTCTTTGCTTACCGCTTTTGGATAAGTAAAATCAAATCTAAGCCTATTATCTTCTACCAAACTTCCAGCTTGAACCACATTCTCACCCAAAATTTTTCTAAGAGCAGAATGAAGTAAATGAGTAGCGGAGTGATGCTTAGCAATTTCTCTTCTACTCTCATCAACTATTGCCTCAACCGCTTCTCCTTTTTTAAGCTTAGCATCAACTACCTTACTTAAATTTTTATCATCAAACTTTTGAGTATCTACTACCCTTACTTCTTTATCTAAACTCTTAATTACCCCTCTATCTCCAATTTGCCCTCCGCTTTCCGGATAAAAAGGCGTCTCTTCAAGCATTACCCAACCATTTCCATTTAGTTCCTCTACTTCATTTAACTCCTCATCAAAAAGAGCTACTATTTTCGTTTTATGTTTTGTTTTTTCATATCCTACGAATTTGTTTTCAGGATGCTTTTCTATATCTTTAAGATTTACTTTCTTATCCCCGCTTCCTTTCCAATTTGCTCTAGCTCTTTCTTTTTGTTCTTTCATTAATTTCTCAAAAGTAGCTATATCTACTTTTTTACCAACTTCTCTTAACATATCTTGAGTCAAATCAAGAGGAAAACCATACGTATCATAAAGTTTAAAAGCAACTTCTCCGCTAAACGTATCTCCAATAGTTTTTTCAAGTTCTTCTTTAAATAAATTCATTCCTTTTTCGATAGTTTCAAAAAATCTCTCTTCCTCAAGCTTAATGGCTTCTTTTACAACTTCTTTTTTTTCAAACAAATAAGAATAAGGATCTTTCATTTGTTCAGCCAAAGTATCCACGATTTTATACATAAAAGGTTCTTTCATCCCAAGAAGATATCCATGTCTTACTCCTCTTCTTAGAATCCTTCTAAGAACATATCCCCTTCCTTCTCTATCAAATCTAACGCCTTGTGCCACGAGAAAACTTACAGCTCTTATGTGATCTGCTATTACTCTATGAGAAGCTCCTCTTTTGTCTTTAAAATATTTTTTTCCAGTAATTTCTTCAACTTTTTTAATTAAAGGTTTAAAAATGGAAGTTTCATAATTACTCTCAACTCCCTCAACTACTGCAGTAATTCTCTCAAGCCCCATACCGGTATCGATACTTGGTTTTGGAAGAGGAGTTAAATTACCTTTTTCGTCTCTATTATATTGCATAAAAACTAAATTCCAAATTTCAAGAAATCTATCTCCATCCCCTCCTAAATAATCTTCAGGTCCATTAAACTTTTCACCCTGATCATAATGAATTTCACTACAAGGCCCACATGGTCCGGTATCTCCCATTTGCCAAAAATTATCTTTATCTCCCATTTTTACAATTCTACTTTTATCTACATACTTTTCCCAAATTTTACCAGCCTCATCGTCACTCTCATGAATAGTAATCCAAAGTCTATCCTTATCCAATTTTAAAACTTCAGTTACAAATTCCCAAGCATAAGCAATCGCTTCTTCTTTAAAATAATCTCCAAAAGAAAAGTTACCAAGCATTTCAAAAAGAGTATGATGACGATTCGTATACCCAACATTTTCAAGATCGTTATGTTTCCCTCCAGCTCTCATACAAAGCTGTGCACTACACGCTCTTGGAGGATTTGGAGCAGGTTTTTCTCCAGTAAATATAGGCTTAAAAGGCACCATTCCGGCATTTGTAAAAAGAAGTGTGGGATCGTCTGGCACA
This sequence comes from Nautiliaceae bacterium, assembly GCA_027063595.1. Taxonomy (GTDB): domain Bacteria; phylum Campylobacterota; class Campylobacteria; order Campylobacterales; family Nautiliaceae; genus Caminibacter. The sequence continues at coordinate 27,025 of JAMORJ010000128.1, forward strand.
AGAGGAGCGGATGGATATACCTTATGTCCTTTTTTTTCGAAAAAATTTAAAAATTCTTTTCTAATATCCATAATTTGCCTTTTTTGTTAAAATTTTATCAAAAAAGGTAAGAAATAATAAATGTATGAAAAAGAGTTATCGATTTTAAGAAAAAAAAATCGTTTTAGAAAACGAAATCTTTACCAAAATGTAATAGACCTTGCAAGCAACGATTATCTTGGACTTGCAGAAAACAATGAAATTTTTGAAAAAGCATACTTAAAAACCAAACATCTTGGCATACACTCTTCAAAAGCCTCATTACTCGTAAATGGCTATACAAAAGCTCACAAAGATTTAGAAGATAAATTAAAAAAATTAAACAAATTCGAAGATGCTATAATTCTTGGAAGTGGTTTTTTAGCAAATCTTGCTCTTTTTGAACTTGGAAGAAACAAAGATTTATTCTTAGTAGATGAAGAATACCACGCAAGCGGAATAGTAGGAGCTAGCTTAACAAAAGCCAAAGTTAGATTTTTTAAACACAACGATATTAGGGATTTAAAAGAAAAAAGCAAAGATTTTAAAAAATTTAAAAGAGTTTTTATCGTAGTAGAAGGAATTTATTCCATGATGGGCGATGAAGTAAAACCAGACATATTAGAATATGCAAACGACATAGGATATTTAATAATAGATGAAGCTCATAGCGTCGGAGTTGTTGGAGAAAATTTAATGGGAATTACCGACAAATATAACCTAAACCCAAATAAAACCATAAAAATGGGAACTCTTGGAAAAGCCCTTGGAAGTTATGGGGCTTATATTTTAGCAAAAAAAGAAATTATCGATTTTTTAGTTAACAAAGCAAAAAGTATAATTTATACCACAGCGCTAAGTCCTATTGATTGTTATAATGCTTACTTTGCGCTTGAATACATACAAGAAAATTTAAATTTATTAAAAAATTTTATCAACAGCAAAAAATTAAGATTTAATTCACAATCACTTATTAAAATAATTCCTGAAAAATCCAATAAAATCCTCCTTCAAAAACAAAAAGATTTATTAAACAATCACAATATTTTGGTTGGAGCTATTCGTCCTCCAACCGTTAAAATCCCAATTTTTAGAGTAATTTTAAGAATCAACGTAAAAGACGATATAATTGAAAAAACCTTAAGCTTTTTGGAAGAGAAATGAAAAAAATATTTACCCTCTTTTTAACGCTACTTTTTATAATATTCTTAGCTACAACAATATACATTTTATATCTTTACCATTCAATAAGATTTACCGCCGAAAAAATAATTTATTACAATCCTCCTCAAAGCGCTTTATTTTATGATAGAAACAATAATCTTCTTGATATTAGATACGCAAAAGAAAATAGAATTTACGTAAAATACAAAGACATCCCAGGAAGAATTATCGAAACCTTAATAGCTACAGAAGATACTTCTTTTTTTGAACATTCTGGAATTAATATAAACGCAATTTTAAGAGCTTTAATAAAAGATATAAAAGCTGGCAAAAAAGTAGAAGGAGCTTCTACAATTACCCAACAACTTGTTAGAAACATATACCTAAACAGGAAAAAAACGATTCAAAGAAAATTAAAAGAAATTATAATAGCGCTTAAAGTAGAACATTTCTTAAACAAAGAAGAAATTCTTGAGAGATATTTAAATCAAATTTATTTAGGGCATGGATATTACGGTATAAAAACAGCAGCCCTTGGATATTTCCATAAAAATCTAAATGAACTTAGTCTAAAAGAAATAGCAATGCTAATAGCCTTGCCAAAAGGACCAAGCCTATACGATCCGACAAAACACTACGAATTAAACTTAAAAAGAGCAAATTCTATTATTAAAAGGTTATATTCCCTTGGATGGATAACCAAAGAAGAATATACAAACGCTCTTTTTGAAAGACCAAAAGTTTACAAACGAATCGTAAACTCCCAAGCTCCTTATGCAATAGACACTGCCATTAAAAAATTAAAAAAACAATATCCAGATCTTTTAACAAGAGGCTATAGCATATATTTAAGCATTGACTTGCCTTTACAAAAAATTGCCGAAGAGTCTATAAAATGGAATTACAATAGATTACTTAAACTTAATAAAAAATTAAATCCAAACAAGCTAAATGGAGCTTTGATATCCATAAATCAACAAACTGGAGATGTTTTAGCTCTTGTGGGAGGAGTTGATTATAAAAAATCTAAATTCAATAGAGTAACTCAATCGCTAAGAAGCATAGGAAGCGCCATTAAACCTTTCGTTTATCAAATAGCATTAAATCTTGGTTACAATCCAGCTACTAAAATTCCAGATATTAGCAGAACTTTTAAAGTTTCAGGCAATACCCAAGAAGAAGACGAATATTGGAAACCAAAAAATTACGAAAAAAACACCTTAGGTCTTATTACTTTAAGGGAGGCTCTTGTTCATTCAAGAAATTTAGCTACCATTAATCTTGCCATACAAATAGGACTTAGAAAAATAATAGAAGGTCTTCAAAGTTTTGGATTCGAAAAAGTTCCTAAAAACTTATCGATAGTTTTAGGAAGTATAGGAGAATCGCCTTGGAATTTAGCGGAAAAATACACTATATTTAGTAACTACGGAGTAAAAACAAAATTAAGGCTTGTAAAAAAAATTGTTATTCCAAAAGAAAATATAATAATAAATTTTGAAGAAAAACACGATGAAATTGAGCCAGATTATCAAGCTTATTTAATTACAAACATCTTAGAAGAAGTAGTAAAAAAAGGAACCGGAAGAAACGCTAAAGTCAAAGGCATAGAAATAGCCGGAAAAACAGGAACAACTAATAATTTCTTAGACGCTTGGTTTTGCGGTTATACTCCAAATACCGAAACTATCATTTGGTTTGGAAACGACGATTCGAGTTCTCTTGGAAAAGGAATGAGTGGAGGTAGAGTGTCAGCTCCGGTATTTAAATATTTTTATACAAAATATTTAAAAATTTATCCAGAGCTTTTAAGAAAATTTTATATTCCAAAAGAAGTTAAAACGTTTGAGATAAACGGAAAAAAAGAATTATTTACTCCCCTCTCTCCTCCTCCAAATTCCAATACTTTCGTTCCAGTATTTTAATTCCTTAAAAGTTATTAACACTCCAGAAATTATAATTAAAATAGCTCCAATTAATTGATAAGTTTTTGGAATTTGACCTAAAAAAATCCAAGCCAAAATTATAGCAAATACGATATCAAGATATTGAAGAACCGAAGAAAGAGACACTTTTATATAATTAAGAGCATCATACCATAAAAGAAGAGCAAGAAAAGTATGAATAATTCCCGCTATTAAAGATACAAAAATCGCTTGAGAAGAAAATTGCCAATTAGCAAACCATAAAAAAGGAGCCGTTAGAAACATAGATATCAATATTTGCCAAAAAGTAACTATAATAGCTCTATGATAAAAAGTCGCTATTTTTGAAAAAAAACCAAGCAATCCATAACTAACAGCAGCTAAAAAGGCAATTACTATTTCTTTACTAAATTTCACTCCCCCAGCGGCTAAAAAAGCACCAATCAAAGCTAACACCAAAGAAAAATAAACATAAACATTTCCATCTTCTTTTAAAAACCAAATGGCAAGAAGTGTAGAAAAAATAGGTCCTAAATAATAAATACTAACGGCACTTGCCACATCAACAACATTTACAGCCCAAAAGAAAAATATCCAATTAACTCCAAGCGCAATTCCGCTTAAAAACAAAGGCAAAAAAGGTTTTTTCAAAAGTTCTTTAAATTGCACTCTTTTTATTACAAAATAAAAAACAAAAGGAAAAGCAAAAAATACCCTAAAAAACACGAAAACTCCACTTGGAAGATTCGAAAAAACAGACATTAAGGGAGTGCTACCCCAAATAAAAGTAGCCATAAGCATTTCAATTAAACCTCTTTTTTTCATCTATTCATCATCTCTTTTGCCATTTCAACTTCTCCTATAAGAGCAAGATAACAAGCATACACGTTTTTTTCGCTAAAATCTTTTAAAATTTTTCTTCTCTCAAATTCCCTTATACTCAAACTTTCATCAAACTTAACTTTTATATCACCAAATATAAAAATTCCATATTCGTTTTTTACTATATTAATGGCATCAAATTTATCTTGCTTTGCTATCACTCTTATAATTCCTACTCCTTGTTTAATTAATTCATTAAGCTTTTTATAAACTTTTTCGTCAAAAACATCTACAAAAACATCTTCCTTAAAATATCTTTTTTTTGGATAAAAAATCGTTACTATCAAAGTAGAAAAAACATCCGAAGCATATAAATGAGCAACATCCGCTCTAAATTCAGTTACTTCTCCGCAACTAAGCTTTTTTATATTATCTACATTCCCAACCCTTACGCTTCCATTTAACACATAAACCCTCTCAATAGCACCAGCAAAATGAGGTTTTGCTATATATTCAACCCCTTCTTTTAAACTCATTTTATAACTTTCATACTCTTTATTTTTTTCAATTAAAACTACACTAACACCATCTCCCTTAACTTCCATATCTCCTACAAGCTCTCCAAAAGGAACGCCTAAAACCTCAGCTATCGCCCAAATGGTATTAATCGTAGGATTAGTTTTATTTTCTTCTATTTTAAAAAGAGTAGATTTTGAAATTCCAGCCCTTTTAGCAAGTTCACTTAAATTAAGTTTCTTGTTTTCCCTAAAAAACTTAATTTTTTCTCCAAGTGTCATTATTACCCTTTTTGTTTCTTTTAAGAAATTATACATAAATTTCTGTTCTCTATACTAAATTAACAAAAACAGCCTTAGATTCTTTTAAAAACAAGAAAGCATTAAGAGCAGAAAGATTAGAAAAGATTTAAGATTTTAAAGAGGTTAAAAAACCTCAAAATTAGCTAAAAATTTTGAAATTCTTTTTTTAACTTCATCCTTTCCTAGTACGCTAAGAAGCGCAGATAAATCTATCCCTTTTGTATCTCCTACCATACAAATTCTAAGAGGAGGCATCAGGGCTTTTGGCTTAATCCCTTTTAAATTTAAAAATTCATTCATTACTTCATGCCATTCAGGCGGCAATTTTGGGTTTTTATCATTTAAAAATACCAAAAATTCTCTAAGATTTGAAATTACTTCATCATTTATAAATTTCTTAACAGCTTTTTCGTCATAAGAATTTGGAGGAGTCAAAATCTTTTGAATTTCTTGAGCCATTTCTTTTAAAGTTTTTACTCTCTCTTTTAATTCATCAATTAAAATCTCTTTTTTATCGTGATCTTCTATATCAACCTCAAAATCTTCTTTAAGAAGTTTTATTAATCTTTCATTTGGAGAATTTTTAATATAGTGAGAATTTAGCCAATTTAGCTTCTCTTTATCAAATCTACTTGGTGCTTTATTGATATCTTTTGGATCAAATAGTTTTATCATTTCTTCAATACTAAAAATCTCTTGATCTCCATAAGACCACCCAAGTCTAACCAAAAAATTTAAAAGAGCTTCTGGCAAATACCCTTCTTTTTTATACTCCATAACATCAACCGCACCATCTCTTTTTGAAAGTTTTGCTCCCTTTTCATTATGAATCATTGGAACATGATAAAATTTTGGCACATCCCAACCAAAAGCTTTATAAAGCAAAATTTGTTTAAAAGTATTTCTTAAATGATCATCTCCTCTTATTATATCACTTATCTCCATTTCATGATCATCGACTACCACAACAAAATTATAAGTAGGAGTTCCATCGCTTCTTAAAATTACAAAATCTTCAATTTCCTCTAATTTTACACATTGCTTACCTTTTACGCCATCTTCAAAACAAAGTTCTCCCGTTAATGGAGTTTTAAACCTTACAACATACGGTTTATCAAGTTCCCCTTTAAAATCTCTATACTTTCTAATATCAATTGGCGGCTCTTCGCCTTTTCTTTTTGCTTCTCTAATAATTTCAAGTTCTTCTTTTGTTAAATAACACTTATAAGCAAGCCCTTTTTTTAAGAGATCATTAATATACTTTTTATAAACATCAAATCTTTTACTTTGAAAAACTACTTCTTCATCCCAATCTAAATTAACCCACTTAAAAGCTTTTAAAATAGCTTCAACTGCTTCTTGTTTATTTCTCTCAAGATCTGTATCTTCGATTCTTAATCTAAATTTTCCATTGTTTTTTCTTGCCCAAAGCCAATTAAAAAGAGCGGTTCTAAGCCCTCCTATATGCAAATAACCAGTCGGACTTGGAGCAAAACGAGTAACTACCATTTTTATCCTTTTTTTTGAAATTGTATCTTATTTATAAACTTAACTCCAAACATTACAACCACAACTTCAACCACAGAAGTTACTACAAGTACAATGTATTCTTTATTGCTTATATAATGATAATCCTTTGCAATCGTAGCCGTAGCGATTAAAAGAGTTAAAGGCATTGATAAAGACAACCCAAAAAGAACGGAATTTTTAAATTTTAATTCTTTAAAAAAGACAAAAGAAGAAATAATTCTAACCAAAATCATAATTACGCTCAAACACGCTACCTCTTTTAACATAACAAAATCAAAACTTTTTAAATTTATACTACTTCCAACATATACAAAAAATATGGTAATTAAAAATCCAAATCCAAAAGGAGCAAGTTTATGTTCTAATTTATAGTTATGATCAAAAAAAGTTTTTAAAAAAACTCCAACGATAAAAGCCCCAAGCACGGCATCCATTTTTAAATATAAAAGCACCGCAATCATAATAAAAAACAAGCTAAAAGCGATTCTAACATCTTGATAATATTTATCGGTATTTGGCATTAGATAATGTTTTAATTTTGGAAACCACCAAAAAAGAGTTCTTGACATAGCAAACAAAAACCCCATAAAAACCAAAAACATTATTAAAACACCGATATTTATCAAAAGCTTTTGCGAAAATCCATACTTAATATATCCACTAATAAGAGTTAACATCAATATCGAAACAAGCTCTCCTATAATTCCAACTGTTAAAGCCAAACTTAGCCAATTAGTTTTACCAATCTCTTGCTGAATTGAAAGCAAAAGTCCAACAGATATCAAAGAAAAAATAATTACGTAAATAATTCCATATCCAAATAGCGTTGCGCTCCAAAATGATAATAAATACAAAAGCCCCAGAAAGAAAAATGTTTTTTTAAAAATGGACTTTTTAATTTTTAAAAGATCTTTTAAATTTACTTCCATTCCAGCAAGAAGCATCAAAAATAAAAATCCCCCTTCAGCCAAAAGTTTAAAATATTCGTTGTAAATATTTACAAACCCCAAATTTCCAAGCAAAACTCCAAGCAAAATCTCAACTACTGCAATAGGAAACTTAAACTTATTGCTTATAAAAGGAGAAATTAATAAAACAATCGATAAAGAAATCATTAATACTATTTCATTAACATGCATTAGCTATCCTATACCCGTTTTTTATTAGAATTTCTAAATCTTTATCGGGTTTTTCTCCTTTTGTAGTTAAATAATCTCCTATTACAATTGAATTAGCACCCGCTTTAAGTCCATCAATCCAGTCATTCCCAAAAACTTTTTCCCTTCCTCCTGCAAGCATTAAAATTTGAGGATTAATTTCCTTTTTTATTTGCTTAATAACATCAATTGCCATTTTTCTATCCCATGTAGCCTTAAGAGGCAAACGAGGATTTTCGATAAAAAAATTAACGGGCACGCCTTGCGGTTTTAACTCTTTTAAAGATTTAATTAACGAATTTCTATCCTCAATACTCTCCCCCATCCCAAAAATTCCCCCACAACAAAGTTTAAGCCCAACGCTTTTAACGTTTTCACAAGTAACATATCTCTCTTGCCATGTGTGAGTTGTGCAAATTTGCAAATAATAATTTTCACTTGTTTCAAGATTGTGATTGTAAATTTTAACTCCCGTTTTTTTTAATTCTTTTAGAGCTTCCTTACTGGCAAGTCCGTTACACGCAATAATAGAAATATCAACTTCTTTTAAAATAGCTTTTGTAGCTACACATACACACTCAAGCGTATTATCATCAAGATCTTTTCCGCTTGTTACCAAACAAAACCCAGCCGCCTTGTTTTTTTTGGCAAGTTTTGCTTCTTTTACAATTTCGTTAATTTCTTTTTGCTTATACCTTTTTATATCAACTCCCCACTTAACACTTTGAGTACAAAACTTGCAATCTTCTTTACAAACACCAGATCTAATATTTGAGATTGCACAAAGATATATCATTTAAGAGCCTTTTATTTCAAATTCTTTAATTCTCTTTTTCCATTCGGTAGTTTTAATTTTTCTATAAAAAAGAGTTACTACATATTTATTTTCTTCGATATCAAGCGTCATACAAGTAGAAAATCCATGATCTCTTGCGCACACCTCACCCGGATTTAATATTAAATTTTTTCCATTAAAACTAATATCTACATCGTGAGTGTGCCCATATACGATAATATCGGTATCCAAAGGAAACATATAGGTTGGATGATGCATTAATTTCCATGTTTTGTTAGCCAGTTTAAAATAATAAGGTTCATTTACCAAATTAAATTTATCTACTAAATTACATAAATGATAATCGTTATTTCCCAAAACAGCTACATATTTTAAATTTTTGCTCTCAATATATTCTAACAACTCCACTCTTACAATATCTCCGGCATGAAGTAAAAACTCGATTTTTTCTTCTACCAACAAATCAATTACTTTTTTTGCTCTACCAAGCTTTTTATGAGTATCGCTAATTATTCCTATCTTCATTTAATGCCTTTTTAATAACTAAGATTTTCAAAAAAACTCCTTATCTTCTTTATGTTTACATTTAATACACTCATAAACCTCTTTTCCCCTATAAGTTCTTTCTGCCATCAAATAACCGCATTTACTGCATCTTTTATCCACTGGAAGATATTTTGAAATAAAATTACATTCCGGATAATTACTACATCCATAAAATTCGCCTCTTTTTGAATTTCTTTTTATTATATCTCCTCCGCATTCAGGACATTTAACTTTATCAATCACTTCAGGAGGATTTAAAGGTTTAGTATTCTTACAATCAGGATAATTACTACATGCTAAAAATTCTCCGCTTTTACCTTTTTTTACAACCATAAACGCACCGCATTTATCGCATTTTATGTCGGTTACTTTTTCTTCTTTTTCAATAGCTCTTGTATATTTACATTTTGGATAAGCACTACATGCAATAAATTCTCCAAATCTCCCTTTCCTAATTACCAACGGCGAATTACATTCAGGACAAAGCTCTCCTATTGGTTTTGCGATTTTTTGAGAAGGAATTTCTTTATCTTTTTTCTTTATTAGTTCTTCAAATGGAAAATAAAATTCTCTTAACATCTCTTGCCAATCTTTATTTCCATTTGCTATTTCATCAAGCATTTCTTCCATATTTGCCGTAAAATTAGCATCTACAATATCGCTAAAATGTTTTTCTAGCGTCTCAATAACGTTAAAAGCAATTTGTGTTGGATGTAATTTTTTATCCTTAATTTCTACATAGTTTCTATTTTGAAGCAAAGTAATAGTTGGAGCATATGTCGAAGGTCTTCCAATTCCAAGAGATTCAAGTTTTTTAATAAGAGTAGCCTCGCTATATCTCTCAGGAGGTTTTGTAAAATGTTGAGTAAATTTAACTTCTTTTGGCTTTATTCTTTCGCCTTCTTTAAATTCAGGCAAAAGCTCATCTTTATTTGGAGTTCCATATATTTTATAATATCCATCAAAAACAAGCCTTCTACCACTAAGCTTAAACTCTCCTTTTTCGTGTTCAAAAAACACATTTTGAACTTCAAATTCCGCATCTTTCATTTGACTTGCCAGAAATCTTCTATAAATTAAATCATAAAGCTTCCATTCATCTTTAGTTAAATAATTTTTTAACTCTTCTGGAGAAAGTTCTATAATAGTTGGTCTAATAGCTTCATGAGCTTCTTGAGCAGAAGTAGATTTTGTTTTATATGTTTTAGCTTGAGCGTATTCTTCTCCAAACTTTTTCTTAATAACTTCAATTGCTTTTTCCTGAGCTTCTTTTGCTATATTTAAACTATCCGTTCTCATATAAGTAATTATTCCGCTCTCTCCTATTGGCGTTTTTACTCCCTCATACAGCCTTTGAGCAATTTGCATCGTTTTTCTTGGAGAAAATCCAAGAAGCGAACTTGCCGCTTGTTGAAGAGTTGAGGTCATAAAAGGAGCCGGAGATTTGGAGATACTTTTTTTCTTTTCGATTTTTACCTCATATTCAAAATCTTTTAAATTTTTAGCAATTTCTTCAGCTTCTTTTTTTGTTTTTATATCAAGTTTTTCAAGTTTTTTTCCGTTATACTTAACTAAATTTGCTTCTTTTTCCTTAAAAATTCCCTCAATCGTATAATATTCTTGCGGTTTAAATTCTTTTATTTCCCTTTCTCTATCAATCACAAGTTTTAAAGCCGCACTCTGAACTCTTCCAGCAGAGAGTCCTTTTTGAATTTTTTTTGCAAGAAGAGGACTTAATTTATAACCTACAATTCTATCAAGAAGTCTTCTTGCTTGTTGAGCGTTAACTCTATTAATATCAAGTTTTCTTGGATTTTTAAGCGCTTCTTTTATTGCACTTTTGGTGATTTCGTGAAATACGATTCTTGGAAGCTCATCGGGATTTTTTCCAATAACATGCGCTATATGAAATCCTATAGCTTCACCTTCTCTATCTTCATCCGTAGCTATATACACAACATCTGCTTTTTTAGCTTTTTCTTTTAATTCCTTTGCTACGCTTTGATGATCTTTTGTTACGCGATATTGAGGAATAAACTTATCATCTTCTATTTTTATACCAAAACTACTCTTTGGCAAATCTCTAATATGTCCCTTACTTGCAACAACTTCATAATCTTTACCCAAAAAATTTTTAATGGTTTTTGCTTTAGCTGGAGATTCTACTATTATCAATTTCTTACCCAAAACAATCCCTTTTTTGCGAAATTATATCTTAACTTAATCTATCTCTAAAATCTTCGTAATGAAACTCTCTTGATACAAAAAAGCTTCCATTTTTTCTTTTAATTACGATACTTGGCAATCTAACTCCATTAAACGCCGTATTCTTAACATAAGTATAAATAGCCATGTCTTCAAAAATTATTCTATCTCCTACTTTAAGAGGCTCATCAAAGCTATAATCCCCTATCACATCCCCAGCAAGACAAGTCACTCCTCCTAATCTATAAGTATATTTTTTCTCTCCCGGTTTTCCAGCACCTCTAACATTTGGTCGATATGGCATGGCAAGAACATCCGGCATATGAGCTTCAGCGGAAGTATCAAGAATTGCTATTTTCATTCCATTATCAATAATATCCAAAACTTCCGCTTCAAGATAACCGGCATTAAGCCCAACTGCTTCTCCAGGCTCGAGATATACATCTTTTATGTTTGGATACCTATTTCTAAACTCCTTAATTAATCTAATTAAATTATCAACATTATACCCTTCTCTTGTAATATGATGTCCTCCGCCAAAATTTACCCATTCCATATCTTTAATATATTCTCCAAAATTTTTTTCAAATCCTTCTAAAACTTTCTCAAGAGCCGTATCAAGCTGTTCGCAAAGTGCGTGAAAATGAAGACCCGATACGTTTTTTAACTTATCAGCTTTAAAGTTTTCTTTTGTAATTCCAAGACGAGAGTATGGAGCGCATGGATCATATAAAGGCACTGGAGAACTTGAAACTCCAGGATTTACCCTAAGCCCAATTTCAGCTTTTGATTTTACCCTATCTTCAAATCGCTCCAACTGATTAAAACTATTAAAAACAACCGTATGAGAAATATTCGCTACCTCATCAATTTCATCTTCCTTAAAAGCAGGACAATAAGTATGCACTTCCCAAGGTTTCATATTAGCAAGTTTTGCTTCCCAAAGTCCACTTGCCGTAGCTCCAGCTAAATACTTTTCAAGCAAATCAAAAGTAGACCAAGCCGCATATCCTTTTAAAGCTACAAGTATTTTACAATTTGCTTCTTTTTGAACTCTATCTAAAATTTTTAAATTTTTCTCTAATTTTTCTTCTTCAATTACATACATCGGAGTTTTTAATTTCATTTACTTCCTTTTTAGTGGAATTATATTAAATTACCCTATCATAAACTAAAACATCAATCATTTCACCAGCTTTTAATTTATACAAACCTTCTTTTAAACACATCAAAGCCTTATTCCCAATTAAATTTGTCAAGATTCCACTACTTCCTTGCTTTTTGCCTCTTACATCAACTACAAACTCTCCTTCAAAATCAATATTAACCGCTACGAATTGATATTTTTTAAATTTTTTTTCAAAATCATCTCTTAATTTTGCCTTTATTTTTTTTATTACTTTTTTACCCTCAAGGCTCTCTAAAATAGGCACAACATATAAAAGAAAAGTTACAAACGAACTATAAGGAAATCCAGGAAGAGAAATAATGTATTTTTCTTTTGCCTTTGCCAACATTACCCACTGCCCTGGTTTTATATTAACTCCATGAAACAAAACTTCAAACTCTCCCGTAATTTCTTTTACGAAATCAAAATCTCCTACGCTCACTCCTCCCGTAGTTACTACTACATCGCTTGTTTTAAGAGCATCTATTATTTTTTCTTTAATAGATTTTTTATTATCACCTACAATCCCTAAATTTATTGCCTCAAATCCAAAACTTCTTGCCAAAGCCGTTAAAGTATAGTTATTTGAGCTTCTAATTTGTCCCATTTCAAAATCACTATCTAAATCCACAATTTCTTCACCCGTTGCTAAAACACTAACTACCGGCTTTTTAACCACACTAACTACAGGTATTCCAAGAGAAGCCAAAACTCCAATTTCTCCAGCTTTAAGAACAGTTCCTTTTTTTATTAAAACTTCTCCTTTTTTAAAGTCTTCTCCAATTGGTCTGACGGCATGATATTTTGGAACTTTTTCTTTAACAATTAACTTATTTCCTTTAATTTCCACATTTTCAATTGGAACGAGAGTATCAGCATTCTCCGGCATAAAAGAACCAGTATAAGTTTTAATGGCTTCACATTCGTTTATTTTAGTAAATTTAAAACTTCCAGCAGGATTTTTACCTATTAGTTTTATTTCTTTATCTTGATCTTCAAACCTTATAGCATATCCATCCATACTTGCGGTTTCTTTATAAGGATTATCATATTTTGAAACAACATCTTCTGCTAAAACCCTATTTAGGGCATTTTCCAAAAATACTCTCTCGCTTCCTTTACTTTTTGGCAAAACTGAATTTAAGATATTAATTGATTCTTCAAAACTAATATGCGCCATCTACTCTCCTTTACTCAAAATCCCGGCATTAGGAAGTTTTTTAGCTCTTTCTTTAACAAAAATTCTTTTCCCTTCTTTTAAATCGTATTTCCAAATTGGAGCATTTGCTTTAAAATCTTCCACAAACTCCTCGAGATATTTAAAACCTTCTTTTCTGTGTTTCGTAAATACCGCACACAAAAAACTACTCTCGCCAACTTTTACATCTCCAAAACTATGAGCCATCATAATTTTTACATCAGGTAAATTAGCCCACTTCTTAAACCACTCATTAAGCATTGGAAGATACAAATCAAAACTAAGCCCATCTATCCCATTTTCAGCTCTTACAATTCCAATAAACGGAATCATAGCTCCATAACCTTCAAACTTAAACTCTTCATACCACCTCTCAAGCGTAGGAATTACAGGAATTCCTCCTTTAAAAATTTCTACCATCGTATCTCCTTAAATTTTTATCCCCCACAAACTGGCGGTAAAATAACAACTTTATCTCCATCTTTTAACTCAACATCTAAGCTACTTACTATCTTATCGTTTACAGCCACGGCACACTCTTTTAACCACTTTGACATTTCTTCATTCTTATTTAGAAGTTCTTTTAACTCTTTTAAATTTTTAACATCAACTTCCATTGGCTCTTTTTCAATAGGCCCTAAAAACTCTACTCTTACCATCCTAACCCTTTATGCTAAAATTTCATAAAAAAGGCTAACTATGAAAATAGGTCACATCGATTATTTAAATTTATTGCCATTTTACCAATTTTTAAAGAAAAAAAACATTAAAATCACAAAAGGTGTTCCAACCGAAATTAATAAATTATTTGAAGAAAAAAAAATAGAAGCAGCTTTTATCTCATCCATTAAAGCCAAAAACAAAAAATGTTTTAGCGCAGGCATTGCCGCGAAAAAAAAAGTAAAAACGGTTCTTATTTGTAAAGGAAAAGGAGAAGATAGCGAATCGGCAACATCCAACGCTTTAGCAAAAATTTTAAAACAAAAAGGAAAAGTAGTAATCGGCGATAAAGCTTTTAGAGAAAAAAACTGCATAGACTTAGCGGAAATTTGGTATAAAAATTATAAACTTCCCTTTGTTTTTGCCCTATTTTGCGCAAATAAAAATCCCAAAAAATACGAAAAACTAATAAAAGAATTTTTATCAAAAAAGCAAAAAATCCCTTATTACGTTTTAAAAAATTACTCTCAAAAAATCGGAATTAGCTACAAAGAAGCAAAAGAGTATCTTGAAAAAATCATTTATTACAAAATCGGTTGGAAAGAGAAAAAAGCCTTAAAAATTTTTTGGAAAAAAGTAGAAAAACTACCTTAAATAAATTTTTTTAATATACTCAAGTCTTCTTGTCATATTAAGAAGCATCATATCCAAAACAACGCAAGCAGCCATTGCTTCCACAACCACCAAACCTCTAATAGCAACAATTGGATCGTGTCTTCCTTTTAAATTAACCTCAACTTCGTTTCCATAAATATCAATCGATTTTTGAGGTTTAAAAATTGATGGAGTAGGCTTAAAATAAATTTCAACTTCTACATCCTCTCCGTTACTAATTCCTCCAAGCACTCCTCCAGCATTATTGCTTAAAAATCCATCTTTATTTATTTCATCGTTATTTTCAACTCCGGTTAGTTTATGAGCGATAGGATTTCCTATATATATTCCCTTTACAGCGTTAATACTTAAAATTGCACTTGCCAATACATTATCAAGCTTATAATAAATAGGTTCTCCAAGTCCTATTGGAAGATTTTCTATTTTTAACTTTACCACTCCTCCAAGAGAATTATGCTCTTCTCTTGCCTTATCAATCAATTCAATCCATTTTTTTTCTACTTTTTCATTTGCTGCAAAAATTAAAGAAGTTTTTGAATACTCAAAATCTACTTCTTCACTCCTAATACCTCCAATTTCTACTACCGCACTTTTTATTTTTATATCAAATTCTCTTAAAACCATTTTAGCAATCGCCCCAGCAGCAACTCTTGCCGCCGTTTCTCTTGCCGAACTTCTTCCTCCTCCCCTATAATCTCTAATTCCGTATTTATGCCAATAAGTAAAATCGGCATGACCCGGACGAAAAACGTCTTTAACGTTTGAATAATCCTTTGATTTTTGATCCTTATTAAAAATTATTATAGATATAGGAGTTCCAGTAGTTTTACCTTCAAAAACACCGCTTAAAATCTCTGGAACATCATCTTCTTTTCTCTGAGTGGCAAAACGATTTTTACCGGGTTTGCGCCTTTGAAGTTCGCTAATTAAAAATTCCTCATCAAAATCAACTCCAGCTGGAACCCCATCAACCACAACTCCAATGGCTTTTCCATGAGACTCACCAAATGTGGTAAATCTAAAAATTTCCCCAAAACTATTAAACATTAAGCTCCTTTTTTAATTTCTCTATCGTAAGTCTCGCTCCTTCTTGCTGAGCCGCTTTTTTGCTTCTACCTTTTGCTTTTGCGTATTCTTTACCATTAATGTAAACTCCAATTTCAAATTCTTTTTGATGATCAGGTCCTTTTGCGCTTAATAATTTATATTCTGGCACAACCCCAAAATGAGCCTGAGTAATTTCTTGAAGCGTAGTTTTATAATCTTTAAGAAGCTCTTGAGGATTAATGTTTGAATATTCTTGCTTAATAAGATTAAGCGCTATCTCTTTTGCTTTATCAAATCCAGCCTCAAGATAAATAGCTCCAATTATTGCTTCAAAAGCACTTGATAGAATCGAAGGTTTATCTCTTCCTCCGTTATTTTCTTCTGCAGGAGATAAAAATAAATACTTTCCAAGATTTAGTCTTTTTGCAAGTTTATAAAAAGCATCTTCATTTACGAGTGCCGCTCTAAGTTTTGAGAGCATTCCTTCTTCTGCCTTTGGAAACAAATTATATAAATACTCACCAACTATCAAGTCCAATACAGCATCTCCTAAAAATTCTAACCTTTCGTTATTAAACTCTTTTGTATAACTCCTATGAGTTAGAGCCTCGGTTATCAATTTTTCGTCTCTAAACTGATACCCCAAGCTCTTTTGAAGCTCTTCAGCCACCATTTACAATCCTTTCGTAAGTTTTAGGAATTAGATTTATAACATCCGGATTAAATTTTATTAAAGAATTTATATCCAAAAATTGAGGTTTTGAAGTTAAGTAAAAAAACAGAAAATGAACTAAAGCCGCAATTTTATTATCACATTTTTCACATTCAGCTTTTGTTATAATCTCTATTTTTTCTTTTTCTAATCCCCAAATTTCAGCTATTTTAGCAGCTATTCCAAAAAGCCCAACGCCTGAGAGTCTTTTTACCAATTCTCCATAAGTAATTGGGGCGGAATTCATAATAACATCTACTTTTTCCTTGTTATCTCCAAGTAAACTATCGCACACACAAACAGCAGCTGGAATTATTGCTCCAATTTCCGCATATTTTTTATAAGTAGTTTCATCAAATTCTTCAATCATCCATTTTTCAAACTCACTCATAAAACTTGCCTGAAAATCGGCAAAATCAATTTTAAAAATTTTCCATTCCTTTGGCTGAAGCAAAGAAACCAAATAAGAATAAACCAAACTTTTTGCCATTTCAAGACCTATCATGCTAAAAAGTTGAATAGTATCCTCAACTCTATTTGGCAAAGAAAAATATGCGGAATTTACCACAGTTTCTATTTGCTTTTTTAAAACTAAATCTTTATCAGCTTCTATTGCAGCCTTTTTTAGTTCTCCTTCTTTTAAATATTCCAAACATTTCTTAACGCTATCTGGAACAGGAGGTACTTTTTTTAAATACTCTTTAATTTTTTCAATACTAACTAATTTCCCCATTCTTTCTCCTATTTGCTTCCTCTTTTGCAATTTTATCACAAATTTCGTTTTCTTTATGTCCGCTATGCCCCTTAATCCAAATTACATTAATTTTATGAGGTTTGCTAACTTCTAAAAATCTTTTCCACAAATCTTCATTTTTTACATTTTTAAAATTCTTTTTTTTCCAATTATCAAGCCATTTATCAATTGCATTTAAAACATAAGTAGAATCGGAATATAAATTTACTTCGCAAGGAAACTTTAATGCTTCCAACGCTTTAATAACTGCCATTAATTCCATTCTATTGTTAGTAGTATAAACTTCTCCTCCCTTTAAAATTTTTTCATGGTTTTTATACCTTAAAATTGCACACCATCCTCCAGGTCCTGGATTTCCAAGAGAAGACCCATCTGTAAAAATTTCTACTTTTTTCACCTAAAACCTTTTAATAAAAGAGTTTTTTTATCTTTTTTTAATTTTTTGTGCTATAATAAATTTACAAATTTTAACAAAAGGGGGCAAAAATGCCAAAAATTAACAGATATCAAGATATTTCTCAAATAGACAAAGAAGCAAAAAGAGATTATATCGACAGACATTCGCCATTTATTGAATGTGAAGATACGGCAAAAAAAGGAGAAAAATTTAAAGTAAAAGTAAAAGTAGGAAACGAATATACTCATCCAGAAGATTACGATCACCACATTGCTTACGTTCAATTATGGAATGGAGATACTCTACTTGCTCAAGCAAACTTTTTCCCAGAAACGTTTGCAAACGAAAAAACCCATGTAGAAGTAGATTTCTACATTATTCCTACCAAAAACCTTAAGCTTACTGCAATGGCTTATTGTACAAAACACGGTCTTTGGGAGAGTGAAGTAAAAGAAGTTAAAGTAACTGAATAAGCTTCACATCCTTTTTCTTCTTTTTTTACAAAAATTTTCTATTTATTAATTTTCTTTTTAAAGAAAAGATATTTTTTGTCTTTTTTAATTAAAAAAAAGTTAATTTTTCTTGATTTGATTTTTTTTTTGATATATAATTCTTATTAAGCTCGAAGGAGGGCTAATGTTTAAAAACATTTTGTTCTTTTACATCGATGGGTTTAAAAACTTATCGGATACTGGGCGAAAGCTCTGGGTTATTATCATCATCAAGTTGGTTGTAATTTTTGTTGTATTAAAAGTATTTTTCTTTCCTACTATCACTTCAAAAGTTAGTAAAGAAAAATTGCAAGATCTTTATGTTGAACAACTAACAAAAGTTACAACCAACCAACATAAAAAGGAGGAATAGAATGCATGGACTTGATTTAAACATGCTTGAATGGGCAAGAGCCCAATTTGCAATGACAGCGCTCTTTCACTTCTTTTTTGTACCATTTACATTAGGTATGTCGTTTCTTGTAGCTTTCTTTGAGACAATCTATGTAAAAACTGGTAAAAAAGAATGGAAAGAAATTACTCAGTTTTGGCAAACGCTATTTGGAATTAACTTTGCACTAGGTCTTGCTACTGGTATTATTCACGAATTTGAATTTGGGACAAACTGGTCGACTTACTCATGGGTAGTTGGTGACTTATTTGGTGCGCCACTTGCCGTTGAAGGTATCGTTGCATTCTTTATGGAAGCAACATTTGCAGCAATCTCTTTCTTTGGATGGAAAAGAGTTAGCAAAAGCGTTCACTTAGCATCAACTTGGCTACTTGCAATTGGTTCAAACTTATCAGCGCTTTGGATCTTAATTGCAAATGGATTTATGCAACATCCAAGTAATGAATTTGGATTTTTCAACATTGAAACTTCAAGACTTGAAATGACAGATTTTTGGGCATTAATTACTCAACCAGTCGCTCAAATTAAATTTTTACACACAATTACAGCAAGTTATACATTATCTTCTTTATTTGTGCTTGGTATTTCAAGTCTTTATTTACTTAGAAAAAAACATGTTGATTTTGCTAAAAAATCAGCAGCCGTAGCAGCAGCTTTTGGACTTATCGCATCAATCTTTACAGCAGTAATTGGAGACGAACATGCATATGAAGTTACAAATACTCAACCAACTAAAATAGCAGCAGCCGAAGGTCTTTATGTAGGTGAAAAAGGAGCATCAATCGTTGCATTTGGTATTCCAAAAAATCTACCAGCAAGAGATGTAACAAGCAATGACGAAGCTTTCGTATTCAAAATCGAACTTCCAAAAATGCTTTCACTTCTTGGAAAAAGAGATCCAAACGCATACGTTCCAGGACTTAAAGATTTAATCGAAGGAAATCCTGAATATGGAATTTGGCCTCTTAAAAAATTAGCTCAAATTGGAGCTGAAGCAAGAGAAGATTTAAGAAAATATCACGAAGCTAAAAAAGCTGGTGATGTAGAAGCAATGAAAGCAGCAAAAGAAGATTTTTACAAAGTTGTATGGAGCGATCCAAAAACAGGTCTTAAAATTACAAAAGCAGATTTAATTGGTTATGGATTCTTTAAAAACGTAGATAATCTTGACTTAATCCATCCACCAGTACCTACAGTATTTTATGCATTCCATATAATGGTAGGTCTTGGATTCTGGTTTATTATCATTTTTGTAGCAGCATGGCTAAAAATTATCAAAAACGCATATGAAAACGCAACTCTTCTTCAAAAATTGGCAGTTATTTCAGTTCCACTTCCATGGATTGCAACAAGCTTTGGATGGATGACAGCAGAAATTGGTAGACAACCTTGGACAGTATTTGGGGTACTTCCAACTCCAGAATCTGTAACGCCAATTGCATTACAAAATGTTCAAGCAACATTCTTTATGTTCTTAACAGCATTCGTAATTTTAGGAATTGCTGAACTTAAAATTCTATTTACGGTCGTTAAATCTGGACCAAAAGGAGCTCACTAATGAATGCGACAACTTGGGCACCAATAACTGTAGATGCAACACATTTTTATCTACAAGTATATTTCTGGATTATAGTAGCTGTACTTGGAGGTCTTTTCCTCCTTATGACATTCGTTCAAGGTGGACAAACTTTATTCCACACAGCAAAAGATGAAACAGAAGAAAAAGCAATCTTAAATTCTCTTGGTAGAAAATGGGAACTTACATTTACTACTTTAGTTCTTTTCGGTGGTGCGCTTTATGCAGCGTTTCCATTATTTTATTCTGTAAGTTTTGGTGGAGCTTATTGGGTTTGGATGCTAATTCTTTTTGCATTCGTACTTCAAGCGGTATCATATGAGTATATGAATAAACCAAACAACCTTATAGGAAAAAATGCATACAAATTTTTCTTATACTTTAACGGTGTAGTTGGAATAGTATTAATCGGAGCAGCAGTTGGGACATTCTTTACAGGTTCTAACTTTACATATGACCCTGTAACAAGAGTTCTTCACTGGGGAACGGCTCCAGATGGAATTAACTTAAGAGGTTTAGAAGCGGCAATTGATTTTAAACATGGAGCATGGTTTAACCTTGCAATGGGTATTTTGCTATTTGCAATGGCAAGAATTCTTGGAGCCTTATGGTTAATTAACGATATTGATAATAACGAATTTCCAGAATTAATCGATAGATTAAGAAATATTGTAAAAAGATGCTTTGTAGTATTATTAGTAGCTCTTTTAGTAGTACTTTATGGTTTACTTACAATGAAAGGTTATGCATACAACATCCATGATCCTGCTGGAAAAGTATATCTCGAAGATTCAAAATATTTACACAACTTACTATCATTTGGAGCAATTCCGCTTATTCTTTTCTTGGTAGGACTTGTGCTTTACGTATATGGAGTATTCGTAACTCTTAAAGGTTCAAATAGAGGTATCTGGCCAGCTGGTATTGGTACTGTACTTATTGGAATCATAGTATTTGTAATTGCTGGACTTTTTGGAACACCTTTTTATCCAAGCTATGCAGATTTACAAAGTAGTTTAACTATTCAAAATAGCTCTGGTTCTAAATATACTCTTGAAGTAATGGCTTGGGTTAGTGTAGCAGTTCCATTTGTATTAGGTTATATTGCTTATGTATGGTATCAAATGAAAAAAGATGGTCCTATTACTAAAGAAGAAATAGCAGACCCTGAATCTCATGCATATTAAGGAGTGAGCATGAAAAGATTAATAGCTTTATTAATGGTATTTTTTAGCGGTTTCCTTTTTGCCGCTGAAAAACTTATGCCAAATGGAATAAGCCCTGAAGTACACAAAATCGATACTACTTGGGGAGTAATTTTATTCTTTATGTGGCCAATTTTAATTATCGTTTCTTACAAATTCATTGAATTTACCCTCAAAAAATCTGGTCTTGAAAAAGACCTCTAATTTTTCTTCTTTTTTTTATCCTCTAATTTTGTTTTATCCACTCGCTTTTTATTGATAATTTTTTTCCAATAATTTGCTATAATTACATTCCATTTCACCACATTTTGCTTAGGAGAAAATTATGATAAAAGAACTTGAAAAGATTGGGATAAAAACAAACAAAATTATTCACAACCCAAGTTACGAAAAAATCATAGAAGATACTTTAAAAAAAGGAGAGGTAGTAGAAACTAAAAGTGGGGCAACAGCTGTAGATACTGGTGAATTTACCGGACGCTCTCCAAAAGATAAATACTTTGTAAAACAACCTCCAAGCGAACAATACATAGCATGGGGAGAAATAAACCAACCAATAACTCCAGAAATTTTTAAAAAATTAGAAAACTTCACAAAACAAGAATTAAGTAAATATGATGAATTATATGTTATAGACGTTTTTGTTGGAGCAAGTAAAGAATCTCGCAGAGCAATAAGATTTGTAACTCCAATTGCATGGCAAGCTCATTTTGTAATGAATATGTTTATTCTACCAACCGAAGAAGAACTTAAAAACTTTAAACCTGATTTTACATTTCTTGTAGGAGGAGCTTCAAGATATCCTAATTGGAAAGAAGATAATCTACATAGTGATATCTTCGTAGCTTTTAATATCGAAGAAAATCTTGCCGTAATGAGCGGAACGTTATATGGAGGAGAGCTTAAAAAAGGTATATTTACAATGATGAATTATTGGCTTCCTCTTGAAGGAAAACTTTCTATGCATTGCTCCGCAAACATAGGAGAAAAAGGAGATGTTGCTCTATTTTTTGGTCTTAGCGGAACTGGAAAAACTACACTTTCAACAGATCCAAAAAGAAAACTAATAGGCGATGACGAACATGGATGGGACGATAATGGAGTATTTAACTTCGAAGGCGGATGTTACGCAAAAGTAATAAATCTTGATAAAGAAAGCGAACCTGAAATTTATAACGCTATAAAAAGAAGAGCTTTGCTTGAAAATGTAGTAATCAAAGAAGATGGAGAAGTAGATTTTACCGATTCAAGCAAAACGGAAAATACAAGAGTAAGCTATCCAATCGAACACATCGAAAATCATGAACGCACTTTAATGGGAGGACATCCTAAAAACATTATATTCCTAACAGCAGATGCATTTGGAGTATTGCCACCTGTATCTAAACTTACAAAAGAGCAAGCAATGTATTATTTCTTAAGCGGATATACTGCAAAAGTAGCAGGAACCGAAAGAGGCATTACTGAACCCGTAGCCACATTTAGTGCTTGTTTTGGAGAACCTTTTCTACCACTTCATCCAACAGTTTATGCAAAACTACTTGGAGAAAAAATAGAGAAACACAATGTAAACGTATATCTTGTAAATACTGGATGGACTGGTGGTCCATATGGAGTTGGAAAAAGAATGAGTATTAAAGACACAAGAGCTTGTATTAATGCAATTCTTGATGGAAGCATCGAAAAAGCCGAATTTGAAACTTTACCTGTATTTAATCTTGCCATTCCAAAAGAATTACCTGGCGTAAATACAAAAGTACTAAATCCAAGAAATACATGGGAAGACAAAGAAGCATACGATAAACAACTTAGAAAACTTGCTGAAATGTTTATTAATAACTTTAAACGCTATGAAGATGTTCCTGAAGGAAAAGAGTACGAAAAAGCCGGTCCAAGGCTATAAACTTTTTCCTTTTTTTACCTTTAAATAGTTGCTTTTTTGCACTTTTTTTTATATAATTTCATCCAAGTGCGGGCTTAGCTCAGTTGGCTAGAGCGCCTCCTTGCCAAGGAGGAGGTCGCGGGTTCGAGTCCCGTAGCCCGCTCCATAAAATTTGGCGCCATAGCCAAGTGGCTAAGGCAGGGGCCTGCAAAGCCCTGATCCCCGGTTCGAATCCGGGTGGCGCCTCCAAACTTAAATTTTGCTTAAAACAAAAAAAATTAAAAAAAAACTTGATATAATTTCACTCCAAGCCCGGGTGGCGGAACTTGGTAGACGCAAGGGACTTAAAATCCCTCGGGCATTTTTGCCCGTGCCGGTTCGAGTCCGGCCCCGGGCACCACTACTTATATCTAAGCTCTCAATTTGAAATTAAGGAGAGGTGGCCGAGTGGTTGAAGGCGGCGGCCTTGAAAGCCGTTGTACGGGCAACCGTACCGTGGGTTCGAATCCCACCCTCTCCGCCACTCAATATTTAAAAAATCCCCTAATTTTAGTAGTTTTGAAAGATGCTTAAAAATCTTACCCAAAAATGAACGTTGTTTAGAAAAAGTGACAATTAAAATACTTGCTGTTTTCCTATTTAGTTTTTTTTGAAAACTTTCAAAACTGCGTTGCCTTTTATTTACTTTTTGCATTTCTATAAACTTTTATCAATTCTTTCTAAATTCACTTTTACAAGCAAAAACTGATAATTGTATTGCTTTTTTTCACTTGTAACTGAAATTATGCCAATAAAAAGAAAGTTTATAAGTGTTCAATATTTAACTTAAACATGAGCTCACCCACTTAAAATCAATTTTTATTTTTAAAACCTGGCAAAGGGTGAGAGTATGAAAGGTTGATAATTTTTAATCTTCAAATCCTATTATTTTTTATCAAAGCCTAAATAAAAAAAAGAAGGCTTAAAATTCAATAAGCCCTTCGAGAGGAGAAGATGCAGTAGCAAACGGTTTTTTTGGAATTCTACCAGCTTTATAAGCAGCTCTTCCTGCAATTACAGCATGTTTCATTGCTTCAGCCATAAGAATTGGATTTTTTGCTTGAGCTATTGCCGTATTTGTTAATACTCCATCGGCTCCAAGTTCCATCGCAACACTTGCATCGCTTGCCGTTCCGATTCCAGCATCTACGATTACAGGAACATTTACAGCATCTTTAATAAATACCACATTATATTTATTTTGAATTCCTAACCCACTTCCAATTGGAGCAGCAAGAGGCATTACAGCAGCGGCTCCAGCATCTTCAAGTCTTTTTGCCATAATTGGATCGTCGTTTGTATAAGCCATAACAGTAAAATCTTCTTTTGCCAATACTTCACAAGCTTTTAGCGTTTCAATTACATCAGGATAAAGAGTTTTTTTAGTATCTCCAATAACTTCAAGTTTAATAATATCAATACCCGTTGCTTCTCTAACGAGCCTAAAAAGAGTTATTGCCTCCTCTGCCGTAGTACATCCAGCAGAATTTGGCAAAATTTTTACATCTGTATCTTTAAAATAATCCATTAAATTTTCTTCGTTTGGATCTAAAATATTTACCCTTCTTACCGCAACCGTTATCATTTCAGCGCCACTTGCTAAAGTCGCATCTCTTGTTGTTTTAAAATCAGGATATTTACCGCTTCCCACAATCAATCTACTTGTAAATTCATATTTTCCGATTTTTAAAATATCAGCCATTTATTCTCCTTCTAAGTTTAATATAATCCCAAATTTCTTTATCGCCAAGAAGCCCTCTTCTTGCAAAAAGCATAATCAAAAGAAGCAAAATACTAAATACAACCATTCTAAGACCTGGAATACCGTGAATTGGTCCAAAATGCCAAGTATTATCATCAAGAGGTCTAAGCACTTCCATACCTCCAAGGAATAAAATTGTTCCAATAATTGCTCCGCTCATACTTCCAAGTCCGCCTAATACTATAATAATTAATAATTGGAAAGTTAACATAAACGTAAATTGATCCGGAGAAATCGAACCAATACTACTTGCAAGAAGTCCTCCACCAACTCCTTCAAAAAAAGCACTCGTCATAAAAGCAATCGTTTTCATGTTAAAAGTATTTACTCCCATAGCAAGAGCAGCATCTTCATCGTCTCTTACACTTTTCATAGCTCTTCCATATCTTGAATATACAATATTATAAACCAAAATTACAGTTATTAAACACACAACGCCTATCCAAAAATAAGTAGCAAATGCTGGAATAGAATCAAGCCCCATAGAACCATTTGAAACAGACGGAGTATTAATTAAAAATATCCTAATAATAAATCCAAATCCAAGCGTAACGATAGCTAAATAATCTCCTCTTACCCTAAAAACAGGAAATGCAAGAGTTAACGCCACAAGCGCTGCTACAAATCCACTAATTAAAAGAGCCAAAAACGGATTTGGAACAAACACATCTCTAATTAACGGCAAAGGCTCTGTTAGCATATAAATTTGCTCTTTAAGCTCAGGAGATAGCATCAAAATTGCAGTAACATAAGCACCAATTGCAACAAATCCATTAGGTTCTAAGCTAAATTGTCCCGTAACTCCGTTAATTAAATTGTAGCTAATTGCAAGAATTATAAAAATGTAAATATTTCCAAGCACCGTAATAGTATAATCGCTAAAAATTTTAGGAGAAATATATAAAAAGCCTATAAACAAAATCGAAATGATAGCTATTAGCATAAAATATTTTTTTGCATCCATCCTTAAAACCTTTGTCTTTCAAAATCTATTCCCATAATACCCGTTGGTTTAAACAATAATACAAAAATTAACAAAATAAAAGCAAACGCATCTTTCCATCCACCAAGTTCAGGAAAAAATCCAGGAATAGCAACTTCAACAAAACCTAAAATAAAACCGCCAATTACAGCCCCTGTTACGCTTCCAATTCCTCCAACTACAGCCGCAGCAAAAGCTTTAAGACCAACTAAAATTCCCATATAAGGATCAATACTTGGATAAGCCATGGCATAAGAAATACCTCCAATAGCCGCAAGAGCCGACCCTAAAGCAAAAACAAAAGCAATAATTTTATTCGAATTGGCTCCCATAAGTTTTACAGTTTGAATATCAAAAGCAAGAGCTCTAATAGCAATACCTACTTTTGTTTTATACAAAATAAACAATACAACCCCTAACAGCAACAACGTCATAATCGGAACGATAATCGTTAAAATAGGAATAGTTACATTTCCAATGTGAATAATTTGAGAAAACCACTTTGGAAAATAAAAGCTTTGATAATTTCCCCCAAAAAATTGATTAGATATTACGTTAAAAAGGCTTTCTAAAAAAAACGAAATACCAATTGCCGTAATTAAAAGAGAAATTTTGGGAGCATCTTTATCAAGAAGAGGCTTATAAGCTACCACATAAGTCATTACTCCAACTAACGATGTAAAAAATATCGAAAGACCGCAAGCCGTTAAAAATATAGGCATTGTAATATTAGTAAAAGTCCAGTTAGTAAGCATACCCACAAAAATAAACGTTAAAAACGCACCCACCATCATAATATCGCCATGAGCAAAGTTAATAAGCCTAAGTACCCCATATACTAAAGTATATCCAATAGCAATTAAAGCATACATACTACCAAGAGAAAAGCCATTAACTATTTGCTGGATTACAAAACTAAAATCCATCATTAGCACCTTAAACTTTTTATTTATTATAGCTTAATTTGTAAAAAAAGAAGAGAAAAAGAAGAAAAATTAAGGTTTTATGAGTTCAACAAATTGAGTTTTTCCATCTACGATTTTTTCGATAACCGCTGGTTTATTAATTGGGTTTCCTGTTTTTGGATCAATTGTTAAATATCCAGTTACTGCTTCTAAATTTTTAGTGTGTCTAATAGCATTATTTACACATTGTTTAAATTGAAGATTGTTTTTAGTATTTGCTGGAGTATCGCATTGTTTAATTGCGTTATAAATTAAAAGATATCCATCCGCTCCAGTAGCTGCAAACGCACTTGGAAGTCTTCCATAAGTTGCTTTAAAATCTTTAATAAATTCTTTTGCCAATTTAGTTGGAGCTTTAGCAGCATCAAAGTGATCCGTATACATTACACCATCCGCCGCTTTTCCAGCAAGTTTTTTAAGAAGTGCAGGATCAGCTATACCATCTCCTCCCATTACAGGCGCTTTTACTCCAGCAGCTCTAAGTTGTCTTAAGAAGAGTCCTTCTTCAGGAGCGTAAATTGGAGTATAAATAAATTCAGGATTTAATCTCTTAATTTGAGCAACTTGTGCGTTAAAATCCTTATCTCCAGAATTAATATAAAGAACTTTTAAAATTTTTCCTCCACCTTTCTTATAAGCCTTCATAAACGCTTTTGCAAGTCCAACAGAATAATCTTGTTTCATATCAAACACAACTACTGCATTTTTTAAATTATGCTTTAGCGCATATTTTGCAGCAACAGTTCCTTGAAAATCATCCGTAAAACATGCACGAGTTATATATTTACTTCCTTGAGTAACTCTTGGGTTTGTCGCAATTTGAGTAACAGTTGGAGTTTTAGTAGCTTCGGCAAATCTTTTAATAGCAAGAGACATAGAAGATGCCAAAGGTCCTTCAATAGCTACAACTTTTTCTCCGCTTGCAAGTCTTTTATAACCATTTACGGTTTGAATTTTATCAAATTGATTATCAACCACTACCAATTTAATAGTATCTCCATTTGGAAGTTTATTGTATTTTTGATGGATAAGTTTAATTCCATCAAGAGTCTTTTGCCCAAATGCAGCAATTGGTCCAGTTAATGGCTGAAGCACACCTACTTTAATTTCCTTTGCAAAAAGAGTAGATGCAACTAAAGCACTAAGTCCTAATGCCACTACCTTTTTCATTTTGCTCT
>JAMORJ010000129.1 GCA_027063595.1 Nautiliaceae bacterium
CAAAGCTCTTAATTCTGGATAGTTTTTGAAGGTTAAATTCTTCAGATCAATTTCACTTTTTTCTAAATAGATTTTATCTTTTGTGATTTTTTTGATTTTTTCTCCAAGTAGATTTGATATAGTTTCTGCTAAATCAATTTTTTTATCCGGATATATTTTCTCAAATGTGTAATAAGCATCATTCTCTTTTATTTCAATTCCTTTTAGCCCAAGAAGTGGAGAAGTCTCAATACTATTTTTATATTCCGCTTTTTTTAAAATGTCTTCGTATTGTTCGAGGGAGTAGTATTTGAAAAAGCCACCTTTATTTAATCTATTTTCTTTTTCTAAATCTTTACTTATTCCAACTATTACACCTGCTAAAACTTTTTTCATTCTTGGTAAAACAATACTCTCAAAATGCTCTCCCATTTCCACACCAAGCCATTTTCTTTTTAATTTTTGAGCAACTGCTAATGTTGTCCCACTTCCAACAAAAAAGTCTAAAATTAATGAATTGTAATTTGAAGATGATTTTATAATCCTCTCCAAGAGTTTTTCAGGCTTTTGAGTTTGAAATTTAACTATCTCATCTTGAGCATGTAATAAAGCAAATTGCCAAACATTATCTGCTGTTCTTTCCCATCTTTCTTCGTAAATCACATGTCCATTTTCATCTTTTAAATAAATTTTTTTTCCATTTTCTTTTTTCATTTTTGTCACTTTTATCGGCTTATCTCTTTTATCAAATTGCCAATTAAATATATTATTGCCTTTCAACTTGGAAAAAGAAAATATTATATCTGTTGAATTTGTATATTTCTTTTTTCTTGTATCAGGTATTTTATTAGAGTAATACCAAATAATTTCGTTTAAAAAATTCTCTTTACCAAAAATATTATTTAATATAAATCTTCCTAAATAATCAGCATTATCATCCAAATGTAAATAAAAGCTTCCTTTTTTGCTCAATAAATCATAAGCAATTCTTATCCTATTATCCATTAAAGTTAGCCAAGTTGAATCTTGAAATCTATCTATATAATCAAAATCACTTCCCGTATTAAATGGCGGGTCAATATAAATTAAATCTATACTTCCTTTATATTTTGGCAAAAGCGAATTTAAGGCTTGAAAATTCTCACTATGAATTAACCTTCCATCAAGCTCATCATCAAGATTTTCTATTCTTTCAAGTAAATCTATTTCAATATCTTTAAAATATTTAGTGTCAAATGGTAAAAATTTATATTTTTCATCGTTAATTTTGCTTAACTCAAAATCTTCATCTATTAATTTTAATTCCTTCCATTCTTCTATCTGCTCATTAATTCCTTCATTTTCTAAAAACTTATCTAAAACACCATATTTTTCTAATCTATCCTTTGTTATTACATAGTTTGAATTAAATACAAATCTTGGTTTTGTCCAGATTCTAACTAATTCATCTTCAAATAAAGCAATCTCATCAATTAATACATCAGCTACCTCTTTTAAAAATTTAAGCTCTTCAAGTCTTTTTACAGAAAAATCCACTTCTTCATCATTTATATATCTAAACATAAACAGATTAAACTGCTCTTTTAAAAATGCTTTTGCGTTTTTATGTATAAAATAATCTATTTCGCTCTGTTTTTTGTATAGCGTAATTGCTTTATTAAAAAATTCCTCTTTTAATTTTGGAACTAATTTTTTAAGAGCCTTATATTTTGTAATAACAAATTCAATTTTAGCTTTTTTAATTAATCTATCTTCATCAATTCCTTCAATTAGTAACTCAATATCATCCTGTTTTAATTTATCTCTATTTTCATATACAAAATTTTTAATTACTTTAATATTAGCGTCATCTTTATTTAAAAGAGTTTTTCTAATATCTTTTGTATCTTTAATTCCTAAAATATCTTTTAAAACATTATAATTTTGCTTTTCTTTGTATTTAACCTTAAAAGTTAAGTAATGTTTTATATCCTCTTTTTTATAATCTACAAAATAAAACTCAATCTCCTTTTTCTCATTCCCTTTTCTCTCACCCAAATCACTAACATCAAACTTAAAAATAAAATCTGCCGTATTATCTTCTAATTTAATTTCCATTGAGTTATAAACTTTTTGAGTTTTTATGTAATATAAATCTTTTGTTTTATAAAAAAGCTCTACATCATTAGAATCAAGTTTTGCGTATATATTTTTCCATCTTGGAGTGTTAGCAAACATAATAGAGCCGCTTTTATCAAAAAAAGAGTGAAAAAATGTATATAACTTATCATATATTTCTTCTTTGTTTTTCTTATATTGAAGTTTAAGCAATATTTTCTCTTCAATTCTCTCAAAATGCTTTGATTTTAATTTCATCAAATTTACATAAGCACCATCACCTTCAATTTTTT
>JAMORJ010000130.1 GCA_027063595.1 Nautiliaceae bacterium
GAGTCTTTTGCCCAAATGCAGCAATTGGTCCAGTTAATGGCTGAAGCACACCTACTTTAATTTCCTTTGCAAAAAGAGTAGATGCAACTAAAGCACTAAGTCCTAATGCCACTACCTTTTTCATTTGCTCTCCTTTTATGTTAAAATTACCATAATATTATACTAAATAACAATTTGATAACAAAGGGTATATATGATAGATTTGAAACTGCTCGAAAAAGATTTCGAAGAAATTAGCAAAAAATTAAAATCAAGAGGCGTTGAGGAAAAAATTTTAAAAGAAGTCAAAACCCTTTTTGAAGAAAAAAAGAAAATAAAAAAAGAACTTGAAGAGCTTTTAAACAAAAGAAATACCCTCTCAAAACAAATAGGCTCTTTATTTAAAGAAGGAAAACAAGAAGAAGCTATAAAATTAAAAGAAGAAGTAAATAAATTAAAAGAAAACATAAAACAAAAAGAAGAACTGCTAAAAAAAATCGAAGAAAATCTAAAACAAAAAGCTTTAATTATCCCAAACATTCCAGATGAGGATGTACCAATCGGAAAAGACGAAAACGATAACGTAGAAATCAAAAAAGTTGGAGAAATTCCTAAATTCGATTTTCCTCCAAAATCTCACGACGAGCTTGGAGAAAACCTTGGATGGCTTGATTTTAAAAGAGGAGTAAAATTAGCAAAAAGTCGCTTTACCGTCTTAAAAAAAGAAGCGGCAAAACTTGAAAGAGCCTTAATCAATTTCTTTTTAGATCACAATAAAGAATGGGGATTCGAAGAAGTTTATGTACCGTTTTTAGTAAACGAATCAACAATGATAGGAACCGGACAATTACCAAAATTTAAAGAAGATTTATTTAAAGTAGAAAACGAAGACTTATATTTAATTCCAACGGCAGAAGTGCCTTTAACAAACTTATTTAGAGACGAAATAATTGAAGATTTAACACAACCAATTAAATTAACTTCCTATACTCCTTGTTTTAGAAGAGAAGCTGGAAGTTATGGAAAAGACGTAAAAGGAATCATTAGACAACATCAATTTGACAAAGTAGAACTTGTTGCAATCACTCGTCCTGAAGATAGCGATAAAGTATTTGAAGAAATGGTAAATTGCGCAAGCAACGCATTAGAAAAACTAAATCTTCCATATCGTCAAGTAATGTTATGTACGGGAGATCTCGGATTTAGTGCCGCAAAAACGATAGACATCGAAGTTTGGATTCCATCTCAAAACAAATACAGAGAAATATCTTCTATTTCAAATACGAGAGATTTTCAAGCAAGAAGAGCAAAAATTAGATACAAAGATGGTAAAAAAAATCGTTTAGTTCATACCTTAAATGGAAGTTCCCTAGCCGTTGGTAGAACATTAGTTGCCATAATGGAAAATTACCAAACAAAAGACGGAAAAATAGAAATTCCAAAAGTATTAGAAAAATATCTCTAAGGTAAAAAGTGGATAAAACGCAAGAAGAAAACGTTGTAATAATCGAAAAAGAAGAAAAATCAAAGCTTCCTTTAATAATAGTTATTCTTTTGCTTCTTGTATTGATTTTACTTTTAATATTACTGGCTGTAGTAGTTATCAAAAAGAAAAAAGAAACAATTCCAAATCAGAATATAGAAGAATTAGTAAAAAAACTCGAGAAAAAAAACATTCCAAAAGATCAATTAAATATACTCATCAAAAAAGCCACAGTTCTCTATAAAAGCGGTCAAAAAGAAAAAGCTCTTGAAATCTTACAGAAAATATCGGAATTTTCCAAAGCATTAAGTTATTATAACCTTGGAGTAATAAAAATCGAAGAAAAAAACTATAAAAAGGCTTTAAGTTATTTTCAAAAAGCAATAGAAAATAAAGAAAACAGAACAATTAGTGCAATTAATGCCGCATACTGCGCTTTAATGTTAAAAAATTATAAATTATTCGATTATTACAGAAGACTTGCATATGCTTTTCTACCAGAAATTTCAAAAAACAAAAACTATCCATACTATTACGCTGTAGTAATGTATTATCTTGGATATGAATACGAAGCTATCCCGGCTCTTCATAAAAAAACGGCTTTTGTAGAAGAATCTCATAAACTTTTAGGCAATATTTACGATTATTACAACGACCCCGCTAACGCCACAAACTACATAAAAACAAATTTATATTTAGGATTTAACTACGCAAAACTTGGCAAATATCATTTGGCAAAACAATATCTATCAAATACTTCTTCCAAAGAAGGAGAATTCGCATTAGCTCTTATAGATTTGAAAATAAGCGAATTTAAAGAAGCGGCAAGAATTCTCAAAAAATATAAAGATAATAATATTTATCCAATAACCGTATTTTTAAAAAAATCACTCTTTGATATAAAAACCGCCCAGCAGGAATTTAAAAAAACTTTTCTTAAAAAAACAAACGACTTTTTCGATCTATTTTTCTATTTTGCCCCATATAAGGTATATAACATAAAACAAACCATAAATTATCTAAAAAAGGGAATTGCAGGAATCCCAATTGGCTCAATAGAAGAAGCTAAAAGTTATCTTAAAAAATCCGCAACCTATTCAAATTTAAATCTAAAAATTTCAAAAGCTATAAAACTTGCGCTAAACGGGCACATTTACCTTGCAAATAAAGAATTCGTAAAACTCTTAAAAGATCACAACACTTACATACTACATTACGATACCGCCTTAACTTACGCTCAACTTGGAGATTATCTAAATGCCTATAAACATTTCCTTATGGCTTACCATTTAAACCCTTACGATTTAAAAACCGGTATTTTAGCTCTATATGCCGCTTCTAAAACAAATATAGACAATAAACATCTCGTTAGTTTAATTAAAGAAGATTTAAATGACAAAACAATTTTAGAAGATGCAATGCTAAGCCTATACACAAACGATAGAATTAGAATGGTAGCTTTTTTACAAAAACCTCAAAAAAACAAACCTTTTTGGATTTTAACAAGAATTGCAATAAAATCTATTTATAATAAAGATTTTTCCATAGATGCAATGGCTCTTAAAAATATTTTCGAAAAAGACTTAATCGCAAATTTACTATATTTTTACGCAAATAACAAAGATTTGCCAATTAACAAACTTGCTCAAAATTACCAAAGCTTCTTTTTAAACATGATTAATTACGTTAACTTAAACGATTTTTACTACGGAAGCAAAATAGCCCAAGATTGGTATTTTGAATTTGCGCGAATTTCTGGATTAATCCATAGAGTTAGACTCCAACTTCTTAAAAAAGTCCAAACAGAAACTTTTGACATTATTCCTCCCCTAAAACGCTTGGCATATGCCAACTTTTATACAAAACACTTTGAAGAAAGTTATACTATATATAACGACCTAATCAACAATAAAAACGTAAACGATCCTCATACTCTCTATTACGCGGCAGTTGCGGCAATTGGAGCAAATCATCACTCAAACGCCGTAGTATTAATGGAACTTGCAAAACTTAAAAATCCAAATTATCTAGAGCCAAGATTTGGACTTGGACTTTTATGGCAAGAAGCAAATAATTTAAATGCGGCAAGCATTCAATATGCAAAAATCAAAAACGGCTTTACTTCAAAATTTTTCGATTTTAACATAAAACCTAAAAATTAAGAGAGTTTTAATCTTACTTTGTAACAATAAAATAAAAAAGGATTGCAAATGAAGTTTTCTTCAAAAGACTTTGGAGGATATAATTACCAAAACGCCTCAGAATCATCTATTATTAACATAAACGAATTCGTAAAAAGAACATATCAACTTTTTGCAGGAAGTTTAATAGCAGGCGCCGTAGGAGCTTACGTTGGAATGGGATTTGTAGCAAACATGATAAATCCAGTAAGCCATAATTTAACCTTTACTTATTGGGGAGCCGTTATTTTAGAGTTTATCTTATTATTTGCGCTATATGCATTTAAAAACAAAACTCCTTTTAATTTAATTTTGCTTTTTGGATTTACATTTATGACTGGATTTACTCTTGCTCCAACGCTTGCTCTTTTTATTGCAAAAAACATGGGATACGTAATAGCAGAAGCTTTTATATTAAGCGCAGTTGCGTTTTTTGCTTTAACGATTTTTGCAATGAATACAAAAAGAGATTTTACGACAATGGGCAAAATGCTTTTTATTGCTCTTATTGTAATGATAGTAGCCGGAATCTTAAATATATTTTTACACTTACCAATGCTTCAACTAATAATAGCAGCGGTTGGAGCCGTTTTATTTAGTTTATTTATTCTTTTTGATACTCAAAATATTATAAAAGGAAACATAAGTAGCGAAATTGAAGCAGCAGTTAGCTTATACTTAGATTTTCTAAATCTATTCGTTTCACTCCTTCAAATTTTGGGATTTTTAAACAATGAAGAATAACTTATATAGAACTATAGATGCCAATTTAAATCGCTTTAAAGAGGGGATTAGAGTTGTAGAAGACATCTTAAGATACGAATTTAATTCCTCTCTTGCCAAAAAGCTAAAAAATTTAAGACACATCAAAATACCAAATTATGAAGAAATTCTAAAATATAGAAATGCCAATAATGATATCTTAAAACCATCTACTAAAAACGAACAATTAAGAACTTCTTTAAAAGACATAGTTATTGCAAATTTAAAAAGAGCTCAAGAGAGCGCAAGAGTATTAGAAGAAATCTATAAACTAATAGACATCAACCTTTCGGAAAAATTCAAACAAAAAAGATATGAGTTATATTCTCTAGAAAAAGAAATTTTAGATATAATTTCAAGGGGGACATAGCTCAGTTGGTAGAGCACCACGCTGGCAGCGTGGGGGTCACGGGTTCGAGTCCCGTTGTCTCCACCAAAAGGTTACATATGTATAGCTTCAAAAAGCTAATAAAAGAAATCCTTAAATATAAAAAAGAATTTTTCATAGCTCAAATTCTCGCTTTAATTGCTACAATTATTTCAATTCCCATACCCCTTTTAATGCCGCTACTTATTGATGAAGTACTTTTAAATAAAAAAGGCATCTGGACCGAAAGCATCGATAAATTCTTTGGACATTGCCAAGCTTTTTGTTATGTGCTAGTTACTCTTTTTGTAGTAATTTTGCTTAGAAGCTTATTTGTTTTTCTAAACATCGCACAAACTTATTTTTTTGAAAAAATAACCAAAGAAATTACCTACAAAATTAGAATTAGAGCAATTGAACATTTAAAAAAACTTTCCATTAACGAATATGAAAATTTAAAAACTGGGGATATAGCAAGCAAATTAATTAACGATGTAAATACCATAGAAGAATTTTTAATAAAATCGGTTTCCAAATTCGTAATATCTTCTCTTACGCTAATAGGAGTAGCAATAGTATTAATTTCTATCAACCTTAAATTGGGACTTTTTATTCTTTTTTTAAACCCTTTTACAGTAATATTATCTTCAAAAATAGCAAAAAAAGTAAAAATCTATAAAAAAGAACAAAACAAAGCAATCTCAATGTTTCAAGAAGCTTTAATCGAAACACTTGAATTATTTGAACAAATAAAAGCTTACAATAAAGAAAAAATTTTTTTTAAAAGACTTTTTGAGCTTACAAAAACTTTAAAAGAAAAATCGTTTAATTTTAGCTACAAATCAGAAGCATTTAGCAAACTTAGCTTTTTAATTTTTTTGATAGGATTTGAAATAATTAGAGCAGCTGGAATTTTAGCGGTTGCTTACGATAACTTAAGCATCGGAATGATGCTTGCGGTATATGGATATCTTTGGTTTATGATAACTCCAATGCAAGAAATTATATCCATCCAATACAACTATTTTAGCGCAAAAGCGGCTTTAGATAGAATCAATAAAATTTTAGAACTTAAAAAAGAACCCGTATTTTTTCACAAAAAAAATCCTTTTAATAAGCCCACAAAAATAGAAATAAAAAATTTAAGCTTTAAATATCCAGATAGCGATTTTATTTTAAAAAACGCAAATACCATAATTAATCCCCTAAAAATCACCGCCTTAATTGGAGCTAGCGGAAGCGGTAAAACCACTTTAGCCAAAATAATAGCGGGATTCCTTATACCACAAAAAGGAGACGTGTTATACAATAATACAAGTTTTAAAGAAATCGGACTTGATATTATTAGAAACAACATAGCTTTAATTTTACAAGAAACGAGACTTTTTAACGATACTTTACGCTTTAATTTAACTCTTGGCAAAAATTTTAGCGAAGAAGAAATAATAGATGCTCTTAGAAAAGCTGAATTATTAGAAATTATAGAAAAATTACCCAAAAAACTCGATACAAATGTCGGTAAAAACGGAATAAAATTAAGTGGAGGACAAAAACAAAGAGTAGCAATAGCAAGAGCTTTGCTTCATAAACCAAAAGTCGTAATACTTGATGAATCTACATCGGCTCTTGATATAGATACCGAAAAAAAAGTTTTTAAAAATATCGAAAAATTTCTAAAAGAAAGAACATCCATTATTATCGCTCATAGAGCCGAAACAATAGCAAAAGCAGACGAAATTTTGATGATTAAAAATAATTCTATTCTAAAAATTTCCTAGCTCCTTTAAGTCTTGCTGTATGTTTTTTTATCCATCCATCAAACTCTTCAATTCCTTTATTTCTACACATGGCAAATAATTCATAATAAGGATGAGAAACATATTTTTTCTTAAAAGCTTTATTAGAAAGCCTTAAGGCATTTTTTGCCTCTTTTTTTAATTCTTTATACTTTTGCCAAAATCTTTTTTCAATTTCTTTCATTTCTTTATATCTAACCGAATCTTTATTTAAAAAATTTTTAATACTCTCAATTTCTCCATCTAAAATCCATTGAATTACATTATGAGGCTGAATATTTGAAATAAGCTTATGGCGTTTTAAATACTCTTTAGTTTTAACCTTTACAAATTTCATATCTTCAAAAATTAAAACCCATCCTTCTTTATTAGATTTCTCTTTTTCCTTTAAAAAAAACTCAAAATCATTTGTACAAACTTCTGGGTATGAAACATCAAATTTATCCGCTATTTTTTCAAAATCAAGCACATATTCTCCCGTTTTTAAATCTCTTACTTGAATACAAATTAAATCTTCCTTTTTATAATCCATTACCACTTGAGTTTTAGGGGATATAAATTCAAAAAGAGGAATTTTTCCAAGAGAATACCAATACTTTATAAATTCTTTAATTTTAGGATTTTTTCTTAAAATTTCATTTGCTCTTTTAGCCTCAAAAGAATCAAACCTAAGTTTACTCTTAAAAAATATTCCCTCTTTTAACTTAATTGGCTGAAGCAAAGTTCCATCAATTTTTTCAACCGCTTTAATTACCTTTTTTCCTCTTAAATCATCTTCCATCCATCCGGGCGCTTGATTTAATTCAAAAAACTTATGAATTCCAAGAAATCTTTTCCATTTCCCTTCATACACAAATGTCAAGCTCCTAAGCTCCCAAGCGTTAAATTTTTTAAATTCTTCAAAATTTCCTTGTTTATAATGATAAATAGCTACTTTTTTATTTAAAAACTCCAAATCCTTCCTAAAAAATTGTTTAGAATTTTTAACAATTTCATCACATTCTTCCTTTGTTGGTAAATAAAATTGCATCTAATTCCTTTAATCTTTTTTAGTCTAATTATATCAAATTTTATTTTTTCAAAAATATGTTAAAATATCCCAAAAAAAGGACTAACATGAGAAGCGATGAAATAAAAAAAGGATGGCATAGAGCTCCGCATAGAAGCCTTCTTAGAGCATGTGGATTAAAAGACGAAGATTTTGACAAACCTTTTATTGGAGTTGCCAATTCTTTTATAGAAATAATTCCTGGACACTTTTTCTTAAATAAATATGCAGAAATAGTAAAAGACGAAATTAGAAAAAACGGATGCGTTCCTTTTGAATTTAATACAATAGGCGTAGATGATGGTATTGCAATGGGGCATGATGGAATGCTTTATTCTTTGCCAAGTCGCGAAATAATAGCAAATTCAATCGAAACGGTAATGAATGCTCATAAATTGGACGCTCTAATTTGCATTCCAAATTGCGACAAAATAACTCCGGGAATGCTAATGGGAGCTTTGAGAGTAAATGTTCCTACGATCTTCGTAACCGGTGGACCAATGAGAGCAGGACATCTGCCTGATGGAACCCCAATAGACTTAGCAACAGTATTTGAAGGAGTTGGTAAATTTGAAAAAGGAGAAATTGACGAAGAAAAACTATATCAATTAGAATGCCTTGCATGTCCTGGAGGAGGAAGTTGTTCTGGAATGTTTACGGCAAATAGCATGAATACTTTAATTGAAGCAATGGGTATTGCCTTAAAAGGAAATGGAACTATTTTGGCTCTAACGCCTGAGAGAGAAGAGTTATTAAGAAAAGCGGCAAGAAGAATTTGCGAAATAGTAAAAGATGAAAAATTAAGAGAAGAATATAAAATTAGAAACATAATTAACGAAAAAGCTATTCACAACGCATTCGTAGTAGATATGGCAATGGGAGGAAGTTCAAATACCGTACTTCATATGCTTGCAATTGCTAATGAAGCTGGCGTTGATTTTGACATTGCAAAAATAAACGATATTGCAAAACATACTTCTCACATTGCAAAAATTTCTCCATCTCTTCAAACAATTCATATGGAAGACATCCATAGAGCCGGAGGAATTAGCGCCGTTATGAAAGAAATTAGCAAAAGAAGCGATACTATTTTATATCTCGATAATCCCGTAATTGAAGGCGGAACCCTACAAGATAGAATAAAAGATGCTGAGGTTAAAGACTATAGCGTAATTCATCCAGTAGATAACCCTTATAGCGAAGTTGGAGGGCTTGCTATTTTATTTGGTAACTTAGCAAAAGAAGGTTGCGTAATTAAAACCGCCGGAATTACCGGAAGTAGAAAATTTAGAGGAAAAGCGGTATGTTTTGATTCTCAACAAGAAGCAATAGAAGGAATTGTCGGAGGAAAAGTAAAAGAAGGAGATGTAGTAGTAATTAGATACGAAGGTCCAAAAGGCGGTCCTGGAATGCAAGAAATGCTTGCTCCAACAAGTCTTATTATGGGAATGGGACTTGGCGATAAAGTCGCTTTGATTACGGATGGAAGATTTAGCGGAGCAACCAGAGGATTAAGTATTGGTCACATAAGTCCAGAAGCAGCCGAAGGAGGAATGATAGGATTGCTTAAAGATGGAGATATAATAGAAATTGATGTTGATAATTTTTCAATAAATGTACTTTTAAGCGAAGAAGAAATCGAAAAAAGAAAAAAAGAATTTAAACCTAAGAAAAAAGAATTAAATTCAAGATGGCTAAAACAATACAGAACATTAGTCACTAACGCAAGTCACGGAGCAGTTTTAAAAGCCGACTGATTTCTTTTTTTTTGTGCTTAAGCTAATTTTATTTTTAAGCAAATAGTTCAAAATTATTAGAAAATAACTTATCAAACAAATTCTTTGCTTTTTTAAGCCTTTCTAATGAAGGAAAATTTTTTAAAATATCATCAAAAGTTTCAACCGCATGAAATTTCAAAGCGTTTTCATGATTTTTATTTTTTATAGTAGGCAAAAAAGATTTTAAATGATTTGCTACATTACTCATTACTTTATCGTTTGCTTCTTTTTCTTTTAAAAATTTCTCAAGCAAAGGTTTCATTTTCTTAAAAGCTTCTTTTATTTCTTTTATATCTTGTTTGCTAAGCCCATTACCTTCATATTTAAATTCATAGCCAAAATAATGCTTTAAAGTAAGTTCTTGAGAAATAAGACCTTCGCTTCTTTTTAAATTAGAACTTGCTTCTATGCTATCTGTTAGTTTTAAATTTATTTTATCTCCATCACTTGTAGTAAATTTAAATTCAAAAAAAGCAGAATTTAAAGCATATCTATCAATACTAAGCATTTTTTGCCCTTTTTATTTTAAATCGGCAAAAAAGAAGAAAAATTAATCCTCCTCTTCTACTTCTATTGCCTGATAAGTATAAATCGTAGGATGATATTTTAGACAATCAGCTGGAAGCCCAGCTTTTAAGCAAAGATGAGCAAAAAATAAATCAAAATCTGGCAATTCTTCCCATACAGAAGGTAAGAAAGTTGCTTGATGAGTTGAAAGTTTTAATATAACTCCATCAATA
Organism: Nautiliaceae bacterium; assembly: GCA_027063595.1. Classification (GTDB taxonomy): domain Bacteria; phylum Campylobacterota; class Campylobacteria; order Campylobacterales; family Nautiliaceae; genus Caminibacter. The sequence continues at coordinate 10,134 of JAMORJ010000130.1, forward strand.
CCTACACGAATTTTTCTTCTCAAATCTTCCACATCTTCATATTCTAACTTTTCAGGCACAGTTAAAACGCTAACCTCAATTTTTACTCTATCAAATTCTTCTGGTGTCAAAGGCGGAAATCTTGGATCATCAAACGCAGCCGCTTTTGCGTTTGAAATTACATCTTCAATTAAAGGACGATAAGGCAAAATAGAACCTATACAACCTCTAAGATTACTTCCTCTTGGTTTATCTTTCATTTTTAAAGTAACAAAACAAGCTCTTTTTTCCAAAAGCCAAGGATATTTACTTATCCATTCGCTTTCATCTATCAATTTTTTACCTTCAAATTCTTCCAAAATTGCAAGTCTTGCCAATTTGGGCAATATTTTTAAATCTTTGTTCATTTTTAACCCCCTATTATTTTTTTAAGCTCATCAAAACTCATCGGTTTATAAAAATAAAAACCTTGAAGATAGTCGCATCCAAGATCTCTTAAAATTTCTACTTGCTCTTTACTTTCCACTCCCTCGGCTATAGTTATAAGCCCTACTGTTTTTGCAAAATCTATTATAGATTTTACAATAGCTCTATCTTTTTTTGAATTTTGAATATTTTTAACAAAACTCATATCAATCTTTAATATATCAAAATCAAGCTCTTTCAAAGACAAAAAGTTAGAATAACCCGTTCCAAAATCATCAATAGAAACGCTTATATTATTTTCTTTAATTTGCCCTATCCTTTTCTTAGCAAGATCCATATCTTTTAATACTCTTTCGGTAATTTCTATTATAAAATTATCCACAATAGGCAACTGTTGATAAAATTTTTCTTTTTCAAAAGAATAAGCCGATAAGTTATAAGATAAATTAACGGAAAGTTTTTTTGCATAATCTATAGCCATAGGAAAGGTAATTTCCTCAATTTCGCTAATCAATCCGCTTTCTTCGGCTATTTCAATAAATTCGTTTGGATAAATTATCTTATCTCCATCCTTTATTCTAATTAAACTCTCAACTCCTTTTATACTAAAATCATTAGAATCTACATAAGGATGAAAATGGAAAATAAATAGTTTATTCTCGATTGCTTTTTTAATTAAATTTTGAACGCTATAAAATCTTTTCTTTTTATTCGCTATTAATTCATTATAAATTTCAAAAGTATTTACTCCTTTAGTAATTGCATGATGTAAAGCGATATAAGCCTTTTCCAATAAAATTTCCAAATTATTAAAATTTTCATTCCCAATAGCAACTCCAATATTTACACTAAGATTTAATTTTTTCGTAATTTTTTTAATTAAATCCTCCAAAAATTCTTCCAAAGGCTTATTTAACTTATCCAAATCTATCAAAAATGCAAATTCATCTCCCCCAACTCTTCCTAAATTAACATAACTAATTTCATGTTGTAAAAATAAAGCTAATTCTTTTAAAATATTCTCGGCATACTTTCTACCTTTACTCTCAACAATTGATTTAAACTCATAAATATCCAATACTATTAAAGCTTTCCTATTCGTCATTGCATTTTTTTGTAAAAATCCTTTTCTGTTTAATAAATTCGTTAAAGAATCCACAATGGTATCTTTATCACTAAGTAAAATACCTTGAAATACAAAATACTTTTTATCATATTCAATCGGAATAATTTTAGTTTTTAAAAATATTCTCCTACCTTCTTTATTTATCCCAATTAAAACTTTTTCGCTTAATCCATCATCTATTTCAATATTCTCAAAAAGTTCATATAAATTATTTACTCTACCTTTTACCAAATTATCAAAAATTTTATTGGTATACAATACGTTTAGTTTTTCATCAGTAATTACTACAGCTTGAAAACTTTCATCAAAAGAATGTTTTAACAAAATTAAATGTTTATGATTTTCAATTGTATAAATAGAATGTTTAACGACAAAATAAAATTCGTTTAAAATATCCTCAAGACCATCAAAATCGTTTAAATAATTTGAAGATATGCAAAATTCAAAATCTTTATCCTTAACTTCAAATCTGTTTTCATAATTTAACTTTTCTCCATACACCTTATCTTTATATCTTAAATAGATGTTATATCCTTCACTTCTTACAAAATAAACCACCGAATTTAAAAAACTATCTATATTTTTACAATCAACATGAATCGAATAAACATGATTTAATATTTTTAAAAATTTATCTTTTTTTATTTCCAAAGTTTTATCCAACATAATTACAAACCCGCTATATTTACCTTTAAAAATAATAGTATTTGCAAAAATATCCACAAAATATCTATTCTTATTTAATTTAAGTTCCAAACAAGGATGATACATATTAAAATTTTCACCACTTAATCTTCTTTTCATCAAAGAAATAAGTTGTTCACTATAAGAGAGCAACTCAAATAAATTATCGCCTTCTTTTAATCCAAAATGTTTTTTTACATATTCATTTGAAAAAATGATTTTATCTTGATAAATTAAAATCCCAATATCCTTAAAAGAAAAAAGAGTCTTGGTAATGTTTCTTAATTCTTCCCTTTTTGAAACTTCTTCGTTATATCCAACAACCGTTACGATATTTCCATCTCTATCAATTACGGAAAAATGCGGATTTAAAAATATAAATCTCCCATCTTTAGTTTTAAATTTTATTACAAAATCTACATAATCTTGATATTTTAATCTCTCCAAAGCCTCTTTGACTACGCTCCAATCCTCAGAAGGAATTAATCTCATTAAATTCTTAGGATTTTCCAAAAAAGAAGTAGAATATTTAGAATAAGGAGTATGATGAATAAATTTCATTTCCCTAACTTCTTTTTTATCTATGTCAATTTCCATCAAATATACGCTTGTTGAAAACTTTTTTAAAAGCAAATCGCAAGGATAATTCTTCATTTTATCTCCTACTAAGTTCAGCTTTTTTTTCCACGCTATAAAGCCAAGCAAAAACTTCCGCTACCGCTTGATAAAGTTTTGGAGGAATTTCTTCACCTTCTACTTTTAACAAACTATCTACCAAAAGCTCGTTTTGAAAAAGCGGAATATCAAACTCTTTTGCTTTTTCAATAATTTTTTTTGCAATATCTCCTTTTCCTTTTGCTACTATTTTTGGAGCGTTATCTTCATATGCTTTATATTTTAAAGCAACGGCTTTAATATTTGTAAATTTTCTCATAAATTGGTCCTCTTTTTGTTAAAGTCGATTTATAAAGCCAAACTTCCATCGGAAATTTTAAGCTAATACTATTCCACTTTTCTAATTTTTCAAAAAATTTCTTATCTTTTATTTTTTTAATTCTACACAAAGTTATATGAGGAGTAAATGGTTTATCGTTAGTAAAGCCAAATTTTTCATTAATTTGTTTGTTAATACTATCGCTAACCTCAGCTTTTAGATATAAAACTTTCTCATCAAACATCCCAACTCCAGTTACTTTTATCTCTTCTTTGGGAATTTCCAAAGAAATTTTATATTTTTGAGGATCGTCTTCTCCAATAAACTTATGAGTTAAATGCAAATTCCACCCCTCAACCCATTTTCCTTCAACAAAAGAAGATAAATCTTGCTTTATCGCTCCATATATAGGCAAAGTTATGGGTGTTGCGATAAAAAGCCTCATTGCATAAACCTTGAAATAAAATAAAAAATAATGCTTAAGACTATGCTAATAATTATGGAAGAAGTGATGGGAAAATAAAAAGTAAAATTTTCCTTTTTTATAACTATGTCTCCAGGCAAATGAAACAGAGGAAATTCATCAAAAAAATACAAAATCAATCCAAGTATGATAAAAATTATTCCAATAAAAATAAAAATTTTAGCCATTAATTAACCTTTTTTTTTATTTAACCAATTTTGTTAAATTATACTATAATTACGATAAAAAAGGACTAGTATGCCTATGACTAT
>JAMORJ010000131.1 GCA_027063595.1 Nautiliaceae bacterium
CTTCTGGAGCTATGCCTGTTGCGATGGAATTTATGGATAGTTTGGTAGTAAAGGCTTTAAGAGAAAAATTAAAAGTAAATTTGCCAGATTGGGCTGGAGCGTTGCTTATTGGAGATGTCGATGGAAATGTGGAAGAAGAAATTGATTATCAATTGGGAATTTTAGAAAAATCTTTTAAGGAAAATGGGGCTAGAGAATTTAAAATAGCAAAAGATGAAAAAGAGGCAAACGAAATATGGTTTGCAAGAAGAAACGCGAGTCAATCGATAACGATTTACGGAAGTAAAAAAATAAACGAAGATATTTCCGTGCCTCGTTCAAAGCTTCCTGATGCTTTAAGAACTATTACAGAAATTGGTAAAAAATACAATCTTGTCGTTCCTTGTTTTGGACATGCAGGAGATGGAAATATTCATGTAAACGTAATGGTAGATGGCAATAATAAAGAAGAAATCGAAAGAGGGTATAAGGCGGTTGAAGAGATCTTTAAGGCGGTAGTTGAAATGGGAGGAACATTAAGTGGAGAACATGGTATAGGGTTATCCAAAGCTCCTTTTATGAAAATAGCTTTTAGCGAAGCTGAGCTTAATTTGTTTAAAAGAATAAAAGAGGCATTTGATCCAAACGGAATACTTAATCCTGGAAAAATGGGAATTTAAAGGATAAATTTTGAGAATATGCACTTTCAATGTGAATTCCATTAGAAGTAGGCTTGAGATTGTAAAAAACTTAGTTAAAGAATACGATATTGATGTATTATGTATTCAAGAAATTAAAGTAGAAAACGAAAAATTTCCCTTAATTGATGAAGAATTTGAATGCGTAATTCATGGACAAAAAAAATTGCATGGAGTTGCAACTTGTTCAAAATATCCGATTGAAAAGTTTCAAAAAGGTTTTGATGGAGAATTAAATGAGCCAAGATTTATTTATACGCTTATAAATAATATTCATATTATCAATATTTATGCTCCTCTTGGGGATAATTATGCTCAAAGATTTGAGTATAAAATGTATTTTTACGACAAGCTTTTTGAATGGCTTGAAAAATTCGATTTTAACAACGAAAAAATTTTAATTTGCGGAGATTTTAATATTTCTCATACTTCTTTGGACGTTTGGGATGAATTGATTTGGGAGGGAGAAGTTACTCATTTACCAGAAGAGAGGGCTATTTTATCAAAGTTTCTTGATATGGGATTTATTGACGTAATAAGAAAAGTTTATCCTAATGAGAAAGTTTTTACTTTTTACGATTATAGAGGAGGAGCCGTTTATAAAAAAGAAGGACTTAGGCTTGATTATATTCTTGTAACCAAGCCTCTTTTTGAAAAATTTAAAAGTCTTGAAATTTTAACTTCCATTAGAAGAAAAAGAAAACCTACACCTTCGGATCATGTGCCTATAATTGCCGAATTTGAAGTTTAAGGGGATTTATGTTTAATGAGATTGTTAATTTTTTGATTAATTTTGCAAATTCGATAGGTTATATAGGAGTTTACTTGTATATGGTTATGGTAGGAACGTTTATTCCGGTTCCAAGCGAACTTGTTTTATTACCAGCTGGATATTTAGCGGCAAAGGGAGAGAAAAGTTTATTTCTTTTGTGGATTTTTGGAGCTTTGGGAAGTTTAACTGGTGCTTTAATTAATTATTTTTTAGCAAAATGGTTGGTTCAAAGATTTAAAGATAAACCAATTGTTCAAAAAGTCCAAAAATTTTGGAAAAAACATGGGAAAATTTCTGTTTTTCTTGCTCCTTTAACGCCAGGTCTTGGTCAATATATTTCAATTCCAGCAGGTCTTTCTCACATGCCTCTTAGATGGTTTATACCTTTAACTTTTAGCGCTAATTTGATTTGGGTTGGGTTTATGTTAATGATAGGATATGTTTTTGGAGTTGGAGATAAGGCGCATAAAGAGGTGGTTTATGGAAGTTTGGTTTTGTTGGGGTTAGTGATTTTAATAGCTAGTATTTATGTATTTAGAGAGCTTAAACTTAAGTAATAGGAATGATTTTATCTTTTCCGCTTTTTTTGGCTTGATATAAAGCTTGATCTATTTTGGTTAAAAAATGATTGGATGAATATTTTTTATCGTATTCTCCAACGCCTCCGCTAATGGTAATACTTTTACCATTTATTTTAATATTTTTTATTGCTTTTTGAAGTCTTTTAGCTATTTTTAAAGCTTCTTGTTGATTAGTGTCCGGAAAGAGAATTAAAAATTCTTCCCCTCCTACTCTAAAGGCGAAATCTGTATTTCTAATTGTTTGTTTTATTGTTTTTGCTATTTTTTGTAAAACTTCATCTCCTACTGGATGTCCGTAAGTATCGTTTATTTTTTTAAAATCGTCAATATCGAATAAAAGTAAGCTAAAAGGAGAGTTTTTTCTTTCGAATTTATTTATGTGATGCTTATATTGATGGTCAAAAAACAATCTGTTATATAGTTTTGTAAGGGGGTCTGTAATAGTTGCTTTTTCCAAACCTATTTTTACATAATAGAAAATAAAAATTGAGAGAAGTGCGATAATTAATATCGTAACGAAAGTGAAAATTTTTACTATAAATCTTAGCTTCGTAAGTTTTAAAGTAGTGATTTTAGTCATAAGAGTAGTTAGTTTATTTGATTGTTTCCATGCTTCTTCGCTTAAAATAATGAGTTTATTTTTGTTTGAAGTTTTTTTTATTTCTTTCCAGATTCTTTTTATATTGTTTAAGAGATTGTAAAATTCAATAAGATATTTTTGAGGAATTTCGATATATTTTTTTTGAAGGTAAAGATCGATTGTTTTAAAATTTTTATCTATTTTTTTTTCTACTAATTTATATTTGTAATGATAAATTTTTAATTTTGTATATCTTTGAATTCCTCCTCTTATTTGTCCAAGAATATTAATGGAAGTGAAATGATATTTTGAAAATTTGTTTAGCGTTTTATTTATATATATTTCGTTTCCCAAAACAATTAAAAAAATAATACCCAAAAAAAGCAAAATAGAGCTTGAGGTAAAAGATTTATGTTTTTTTATCATAAAAGTTACCACCCTTTTTTCATCCACATAAGGTTCAAATGTTCAGGATGAATTTTATAAATTTTTAAATCATCCAAATTTTCAACTTCGCTAATTACGCAAAGATCACTTAAAGTTTTATTAAAACCTATATCAATACCTACGACAATTTTTCTTATTATACCAATTTTTTGCTTTAAAGATTCAATTTTTTGTTTTATTTTTTCTATAGGTGCATTTTTTTTAAATTTAAATATTACTACTTTAATCATTTTATTTCTTTTACAAACTCTTCTATTCTTTTAATACCTTTGTTAATCGTTTCAAAATCAGTAGCAAATGAAAATCTAAAATATCCTTCGCTTCCAAAGCCAATTCCTGGTACTACGGCAACTCCTTTTTCTTCTAATAAATCCAAAGCAAAAGCCATTGAATCTTTAATTAATGCTTTATGATTTACGAAAATATAAAATGCCCCTGCTGGTTTTGATGCGCTAAGCCCTTCTATTGAATTAAAAGCTTCATATACAAAGTCTCTTCTTCTTTTAAATTCTTTTCTCATCTCTTCTACATCTTTATCGGCTTTTCCAAGAAGAGCAGGGATTGCTGCTTTTTGAGTTATTGTATTTATATTTGAAGTACTTTGGGATTGTAATTTAATCATGTTTTTAATTAATTCTTTGTTTTTACTTGCGCAATATCCAAATCTCCATCCAGTCATAGCGTGAGATTTGGAAAGACCATTTACCGTAATAGTTCTATTTAACATATCTTCGTTAATGCTTGCTGCTGAAGTAAACTCTCCATCAAAAACCAATTTTTCATACATCTCATCGCTTATGACCCAAATATCGGTGTTTTTTAAAACTTCTCCAAGATCTTGTAATTCTTCTTTTGTATATACGCTACCAGTTGGATTGCTTGGAGTAGTGAGAACTATTGCTTTTGTTTTTGGAGTTATGGCTTTTTGAAGCATTTTAGGAGTTAATTTAAAGTTTGTAGATTCATCAGTTTGAATACTAACTACTTTTCCGCCATGATATTTTACAAGTTCTGGATACGTAACCCAATAAGGAGCTGGAATTATTACTTCATCTCCTTCATCGATTAAACACGCAAAAATATTAAAAAGAGATTGTTTTGCTCCGTTGCTTGCTATTATTTCGTCTAAGTCATAGTCTAAATGGTTATCTCTTTTTAATTTTATTTTTATGGCTTCAAGAAGCTCTGGAATACCAGCTACGTTTGTGTATTTGGTAAATCCGTCGGTAATGGCTTTTATTGCTTCGTATTTTATAACTTCTGGAGTATCAAAATCAGGTTCACCTGCGCTAAAAGATAAAATATCTCTTCCTTGAGCTTTGAGCTCTCTTGCTTTTTGAGAAATTGCAATCGTAAGGGAGGGTGAGAGTTTTTCTATTCTTTTACTAAACATTTTCTACCTTTTTTTTGAGTATTATATATTATTTTTTGTCAAAAAAGTGTTAAAATTATATTTAAAAATGACGATTTTATTTACAAATTAAAACAAAAAAAGGGAGCAAATGTTAAAAAGACTTAGTATAAAACAAAAGATGCTGTTGCTTGTTGGTTTACCTATTCTTTTATTGATTTTAAGCGTTGGATTTGTTGCTTATAACAGTTATAAAAATTTTGACGAATTAAATAAAGCAAAAAAAATTTTATACCTGAATATAGAATATATGTCTAATGCCTTGGTTGAAATTCAAAAAGAGAGAGGATTAAGCGTTGCTTATATTTCAAGTAAGGGAAAAAAATTTAAAAAAGAACTGGAAAAGCAAAGAATAAATACCGATATTGCCGTTAGAAAATTGAAATCGGAAATTGAAAAAATTAAACTCTCAAAGATTGATCCTTTTGAATTTTTAGTTTATAAAAAATTTTTTGAGAAATACGCTAATATTAATAAAATAAGATCAAAAGTAGATAATTTAAGCGAAGATGTTTTAAAAGTGATTGATTTTTATTCTTATATGACAGCAAAACTTTTATCTACGGATAAACCTCTTAATAACTATCTAATTCCTCCTTATATTAAAGAAGATATTCATAAATATTATAAAATTCTTTATTTAAGCGAACAAGCCGGTAAAGAAAGAGCATTGGTTGCTTATATTTTAAATACAGGAGATTTTAACGAGGCGGTTGTTACGGCCTGGAATGCTACGATTACATTACAAGAAGAAATTTTAAAAAATTTTCCAAAATTAAGAGAATTGATAGCTCAGTACGAAAAAAGAATTACCGAAATTAGAAGAGTATTAATGAATATTTATAAAAAAGAGTTTATTATTTCCGAAATGAAAAGCGTAGTGGGATATGGAGGGCTTATTCATAACTTTAAAAATTTTGTTTTAAGAGGTCAAGAAAAATATAAGCAAGGAGTAGTAAAAGATTATCAAAAACTTGTTAGATTAAGAGAAAAATATAAAACTTATGGAGAAATGCCGCCTGAGACAGAGAGATTGGAGACTATTAAGAAAGTATTTGGAAAATATTACGAAGGAGTTTTTAAAATAGAAGAAAGATATAAAGCCGGAGAAAACATTCGTCAGCTTGATAAGTTAATAAAAGTAAACGATAAACCAGCCATTAAAGCTTTTAAGGAATTAACTACTGGTTTGATTAAATATGTAAATCTTAATACTAAGGAATGGATAGAGCTATCGACCAAAAGAATTAATGCTTTAAAAGCATATGCAGATAAGTTAGGAGAAAAAATTTTAGAAAAAGTTGAAAATATTATTTATAAAACTAAAACAAAAATAGTAGTTTTAATGGTTTTAATGATAGTGATTGTTGTTATGGTTGGAATGTTGGCTTATAGAATTTCTTCTGATTTGGCAAAATCTATTGAAGCTTTAAAAAATGGGTTATTGGAATTTTTTAGATTTTTAAATAGAGAAACTACTTCGGCAAAAGAGATTAATATTGATTCTTACGATGAGCTTGGAATGATGGCAAGACTTATAAACGAAAATATTAAAAAAATAGAAGAAGGTATTAATCAAGACTCTTTAATGATTAGAGGACTTGTAAGAGAAGTAGAGAAGATGAAAAGAGGTATTCTTGAGGGAAGAGTTTATGAAAAAGCGGCTAATCCGGATTTAGAAAAAGTTAGACAAATATTTAATGAAATGCAAGATGCTTTGGAAAAAATTGTAGGAAAAGACATTAATAAAACTGTTTACGTGTTAGATAGTGCTGTTAAAAAAGATTTTACAAAGAGAATTGAAAATGCTATTGGTAAAATAGAATTTGCCGTAAATGATGTATTGGATACTATAGTTGAGATATTGAGTATTAATAAAGAAAATGGAGAATTATTAAAAGAAAAATCTAATTTGTTAAAAGAGAGAATGCATGCTTTAAAAGTTGCAGCGAAAGAAGCTTCAAGCGAACTTATGAAAGTAGCTGAATTTATGGAAAAATTAAATGCTGAAATAATTGAAATTTCTGAAAAAACTAAAAACGTCGTTGAACAATCTCAAGATATTAAAAATGTAGTAAGTGTAATTCAAGAGATTGCCGATCAAACAAATCTTCTTGCTTTAAATGCTGCAATTGAAGCGGCAAGAGCCGGAGAGCATGGAAGGGGATTTGCCGTAGTTGCTGATGAAGTTGGAAAACTTGCCGAAAAAACTCAAAAAAGTTTAAGCGAAATTGATGCTAATATTAATCTTTTAACGCAAGAAATTACTAATATTGGAGAAGCCATTATTAAACAAACTGAAAAAATTTCTGATGCTACGGAAAAAATTGCAGATGTAAATGAAAAAACTCAAATTATGGAACAAAGTGTAGAAGAAGTTGATGTAATTGCTGAGGAAGTTAATGAAATGGCAAATATGATGCTTGAAAATGTGAAAAAAAATAAATTTTAAGGATTAAAGTGAATAAAATTATCGAAAAGTTAAAAGATAATTTTAAAAAAACTTTAGAAGAATTTGCGTTAAAAGAAGAAGAAAAGGAAAAAATTTTTAATTCCTTTTCTTCTACGGTGGAAAAGATTTGTCAAAATGTGCATTTGGTATTGGATGATATTTATGATGGAGTAGTTGTTGTAGATGAAAACAATGTCATAATTGACGTTAATGAAGTTTTTTTGAAATGGATTTCAAAAAAAAGAGAGGATGTTGTAGGAAGAAATTTTTATGAATTTTTGCATAAAGGAAAGTTTTTTTATTTAAAAATTGAAGATAAGATGATACCAGTTAGTATTAAAAAACAAGAATTTGAAGTTTTTGGCAAAAAATTTAAACGTTTTATTTTAATGAATATTAAAGAGAGAGTATTTTTCGAACAAAAATTAAAAAATATTTTGCGTTTATATAAAGCTTTAACTCATATTAATGAACTTTTAATTAGAGCGATTGATAAATATAAAGTTTTTAACGATGCTTGCGAAATAATAGTAAAAGAAGGACATTTTGATTTTGCTTGGATAGGGGAGATTAATGGTAATAAAATAAAACCTGTGGCTTATTATGGAAATAATGAAGAGTTTAAAGAATATTTAAAAAATCAAGAGTTTTTGATGGAAAAATTCTTTTTTGAAAAAGTAAAATCAGATAAATTTTTTTTGGAAAATGATTTAAAAAACGAAGAATCGATTTTTCAGCATAAAATTTCGATTCCTATTTTTAAAGAAGAAAATGCGGTTTCGGCGGTAGTTTTAAATGAAGAGATAGTAGCTATTTTATGCGTTTATTATAAAGGTAAAATATTTGAAAAAGAAGAAATTGATTTATTAAAGCAAATTGCTCATGATATAGGATTTGGAATTGTAGCTTTAAATAGAAAAGAAGATATAGATTATTTTACTTATTATGACGTATTGACAAGACTTCCAAATAGAAGATATTTTTTTGAGCATTTAGAAAATAAGTTAAAAATAGATCAAAGTAAAGACAAACGAGGTGCATTGGTAATTGTGGATATAAATAATTTTAACGTAATTAATTCTACCGTTGGATTTTGGGGTGGAGATTATGTGTTAATAGAGGTTTCAAAGGCTTTAAAAGAAGTAATTGATGAAAAAGATTTGCTCTCAAGAATTGGAAGTGATGAATTTGGAATTTATTTTGATAACGTTTCTTCTTTAAACGAAGTAATAAGCAGGTTAAAAACCAAGTTAAATAACTTTGAGTTTGTTTTCTTTATAGATGGTAAAAAATTTTTAGTAAGTTTAAGTGTTGGAATTGCTTTGTTTCCTGAAGATGCAACCGATAAAGAGTCTCTTTTTTCTGCTGCTGAAGCCGCTATGAAAGTTGCTAAAACTAAAAGGGAACATTTAGTAGTTTATTCGAAAGAGATGAAAAAAACTTCGTTGGAGATTTTAAAAAGAGAGAGCGAATTAGTAGAAGCTATAAAAAAAGACGAGTTTGAGTTATTTTATCAACCAATAGTTTCTTTAGAAAATAAAAACGTAGAAATGGCGGAAGCTTTATTAAGATGGAAAAAAGATGGAAAGTATATCCCTCCTTTAGAATTTATACCCCTGATTGAAAAATTGGGATTGATAAAAGAAGTTGGAATGATGGTAATGGATAAGGCATTTAGGTTTATTAAAGAGAATGATTTGAAAATTAAAATTTCAATTAATGTTTCTACAAAACAAATAAAGAGTAATTTTACAAATGAAGTTATTGAACTTGTAAAAAAATATAATATAGATCCTTCTTTAATTATTTTTGAAATTACCGAAAGCGTTTTTATGGAAAATATGAATTTAGTAATCGAGCATATAAATAGATTAAACGAATATGGAATAAAATTTGAAATTGATGATTTTGGAACCGGTTATTCTTCGCTTGCTTACTTAAAAAAACTTCCTATAATTTCTTTGAAAATAGATAGAATGTTTATAAAAGACTTACCTAAAAATGAGGAAGATGCTTCCATTACAAGAGCAATTATTTCAATGTCTCATTCTCTTGGTAAAAAAGTGATAGCAGAAGGGGTAGAAACAAAAGAACAATTAGAATTTTTAATTAATCAAGATTGCGATTACATTCAAGGATTTTATTTTTCAAAACCTTTGCCTTCTTCTGAATTTTTAGAATATTTAAAAAACTTTAATTTCGATTTTTAAAAGCTTCTAAGTAATCTCTATATTTTTTTTCAAGTTCTTCGTCTTTTTCTATTATGTTTTTATCGTTGTTTATTATTGCTTCTTCTAAAACTTTGATTCTATCCATTAAATATTCAAAAAGTTCTTTTTCTATGTCTGGAAGTTTATTGTGAGAAAGAGGCGAAAAATCTTTTCTTTTAATTATTTTTCCTGGAATTCCAACAACGGTAGAATAGGGAGGTACGTCTTTAACGACTACTGAATTTGCTCCGATTTTGCTACCTTTTCCAATGATAATATTTCCAAGTATTTTAGCTCCTGCTCCAATAATTACGTCATCTTCGATAGTTGGGTGTCTTTTTCCTGGATTTAAGCTAACGCCTCCAAGAGTTACGCCTTGATATATTGTTACGTTGTTTCCAATAATTGTAGTCTCTCCTATAACTACTCCAATGCCATGGTCTATAAAAACATTTTCTCCTATTGTAGCTGCTGGATGAATGTCTATATTTGTAATAAATTGATTGATTGCCATGATGAATCTTGCTAATCTTTTAAAGCCTTTTTTATAAATAAAATTAGCTATTCTATAATTTATTATTGCCCAAATTCCTGGGTATGCATAAAGTAATTCGATATAACTTTTAAATGCTGGGTCTCTGTTTTTTACAGCTAAAAAATCTTTTTTTATTTTACTTAATAAGCTCACTTATAGCCTTTTTTATTCTAAAATTTATTGCTTTTATATCTTCTTTTGCGTCAATTAAAATATAGGGAATTTCAAGGCGTTTACAAGTATCTATGATGTTTTTTTGAATTTTCATTAAATATTCGATGCCTCTTTTTTCGATATTGTCGTGTTTTTTTTGGGATAATCTTTTGATTAATTCTTCTTTTTCGAGTTTTAAAATTATTATAAATTCTGGAAAAATCGAGTCCGTTGCAAAATTGTTTAAATTAACCAAAAGATTAAAATCAAACCATTCAAGTGCGTAAGCTATTCCGCTAATTACGCTTCTATCGCTAATAATTAATTTATTGTAATTTGGTTTTATTACTTTTTCTATTGTTTCACTTCTATCCGCTAAAAATAAAAAAAGTTCCGTTTTTTTTGTAATATTTTCTTTAAAAATTATTTCTCTTAATTTTTTTCCAACTTTTGTAAAACCAGGTTCTTTAATAAATAAAGCGTTTTTAAATTCTTTTTTTAATAGTTCTATTTGAGTAGATTTGCCAGCCGTATCAATTCCTTCAATTGCTATATACATTTAAATCCCTTATAATCTCTTTTGGCACGAGGTGGGAAACATCTCCATTGTATTTTAAAATACTTCTTACTACGCTTGAAGAAATAAATGCGTTTTCAAGATTTGGCATAAGATAAATAGTATCTATTTCGTTATCGAGAGATTTGTTTGCATATCCCATTTGAAGTTCATATTCAAAATCACTTACGGCTCTAAGTCCTCTTATTATGATTTTGCAATCTTCTTTTTTTGCAAATTCTACAAGTAATGAATTAAAACTTTTAACTTCAACTTTTGGTAAGTCCTTTGTTGCCTTTTTCATCATCTCTACTCTTTTATGTAAAGAAAACATAGTCTTTTTATCTTTATTATCAGCTACTGCTACTATTATTTTATCAAAAATCTTACAGGCTCTTTTTATAATATCTAAATGACCGTTTGTTACGGGATCAAAAGTTCCCGGATATATTGCTTTTTTCATTATTTCCACCTTTTAAAAAGCTCGTTTTCTATACCTGCTAAATCAAACCATTTTCCTATTAAAAACATTTCTATATCTTCTATTGTTTTTGGATTATTGTAATATCCAATAATTGGCGGTGCAATTATAACATTTTGAAATTTTGAAAGTTTTAGCATATGTTCTAAGTGAATTTCGCTAAAAGGCATTTCTCTTGGAGCTATAATCAATTTTCTTTTTTCTTTAATTGCGACTTGAGCGGCTCTTGTTATTAAGTTATCGCTAATTCCAAGGGCAATTTTTGCAAGAGTATTCATACTACAAGGCACTATAAAAGTAATGTCTATTTTAAAACTTCCGCTAGCTGGAGGTGCTGCTATATCTTCTTCTAAAAAAATGTTTTCTTCTTTTTCCAATACGATTTTAGCGTTTTTACTAATAGTTAAAAATCTTTCATAATAAGGAGGGATTAAATTATAAAGTTTTAATCCCAAGTTTGCTCCGCTTGCTCCACTAATACATACCAAAACTTTTTTATTCAATTTCTACTACTCCTTTATTTATTACTTTTGCATCAAAAATTTTTCTATTCATTTCTATTTTTATTTTTTCTCCTATTTCTCCATCTTTTAAAGCCTTAGCATTTGAGAATATAACTACATTTTTTGAAGAAATTTTTACTCTAACTTTTTCTCCTTTTAATATCGCAGGCGCTATTTTGGTATTAGAGATAGTTAAAATTGAGTTTTTGGATATTACTTTTGAAGCAATTAAGTTTTTTGGAATTTTATTAATTGGTTTTGAATAAAAGTATCTAAATTGAACTTCTTCTTTTTTTACGTTAACGTTTTCTAAAATAGGAGAGTTTTGTTTAATAATTTTTAAAGTTTTAAATACAGGTAAAGTAGCTTTTAGTTTTATATAGTAATATTTTCCATCAATTAAAACATTTCCATAAGGCATCTTTGGGTTTAAAAGAAGTTTTATTTTTTTATAGCGTTTTGGAAAAGAAGGGTGAGAGATGATTTTTTGTATGTGAAGAGTTGGATATTCTTTTTTATAAAATTTAATTATCTCTTTTTTTACATCGGCAAATGAAAAAGTAAAAATTAAAAATAATAATTTTGTCTTTTTCATTTTTTAAATTAAGGCTTCTTTTAATACTTCTTCAATTCTTGTAACTGGTACTATCTCAAGTCCTTCTTTTACTTCTTGAGGTATTTCGTCTAAATCTCTTTCGAAATTTTTCTTAGGAATTAGAACTTTTTTTATTTTTGCTTTATATGCCGCTATTAATTTTTCTTTAACGCCTCCTATTGGCAATACTTCTCCACTTAATGTAATTTCTCCTGTCATTGCAATATTTGGATCGACTTTTTTTTCGCTAAAAATACTTGCTATAGCTGTTGTAATAGTAATACCAGCACTTGGACCATCTTTTGGAATAGCTCCTTCTGGAACGTGAATGTGAATATTATATTTGTAATAAATTGGCTCTTTACTTTTTTCTTTTGGTTTTAGTTTTTTTGAATCTATTAAGGTTTTAATTAAAGTAAATGCTATGTGAGCTGATTCTTTCATAACATCTCCAAGTTGTCCAGTTAAAATTACTTGTCCTTTTCCTTTGTATTTTACCGCTTCTACTTTTAATACATCTCCTCCAACTGGCGTCCAAGCAAGTCCGTTTACTACTCCAATTTTTGGCTTTTTATCTACTTCTTCTATTCCAAAAAGAGGCTTATCGAGAAATTCTTTTAGATTTTTGATGGTTACTTTAACTTTTTTTTCTCCTTCTAATATTTTAATTGCCGCTTTTCTCATGATTTTTGCAATTACTCTTCTTAAATTTCTAACTCCAGCTTCTTTTGTGTATTTGTCAATAATTTCTCTTAAAGCGGCATCGGTTATGGTAATTTCGCTTTTTTTTAGAGAATGTTTTTTTGCTTCTTGTGGAACTAGATATCTTTTTGCTATTTCAAATTTTTCTTGTGGTGTATAGCTTCCTACAAATATCATTTCCATTCTATCTCTAAGAGGTGCTGGGATAGTGCTTGGATCGTTTGCTGTGGCTATAAATAAAACTTTGCTTAAATCTAAATCAAAATTCAAATAAAGATCTCTAAAATGCGTATTCTGCTCAGGATCTAATATTTCGAGTAAAACCGCAGTTGGATCGCCTCTATATCTTGCGATTTTATCTATTTCATCAAGCACCATTACAGGATTCATTTCTTTAGCGTTAATTAGCCCTTGAGCTATTCTTCCTGGCATTGCTCCAATATATGTTCTTCTATGACCTCTAAGTTCGTTTACGTCTTCAAGCCCTCCAAGAGCGATTCTTACCAAATTTCTATCAAGAGCTTTTGCAATTGAATTTGCTAGAGAAGTTTTACCAACTCCCGGTGGTCCTACGAAACATAAAGTTGCTCCGTTAAACTCTTCTCCTCTTTTTTTAGCAAGTTCTTTTGCCGCAAAATATTCAATAATTCTCTCTTTTGGTTTTTCAAGTCCGTAATGGTCTTTATCAAGTCTATTTTTCAGTTCTTCAATGTCAAATTCTTCTTTTTTATACGTACAAAAAGGAATTTCAAGAGCCCATTCTATGTAATTTTGAGTTGTTGTGGCTTCTGCGCTATCTGGATGCATTCTTGAGAGTCTATCTATTTGCTTTTTAATTTCTTTATATGCATCTTCTCTCATACATTTTTTAAGCTCTTCTAATTTGTCTCTATATTCTTTTATCTCTTCTTCAAGTTCGTTTGTCATTCCAAGCTCTTTTTGAATGAGCTTGAGTTGTTGTTTTAAAAGGTGTTCTCTATTGGCTTCTTGAACTTGTTCCATTACTTTTTTATTTAATTCGTTTTTAAGTTTTATAGCTTCTATTTCTTCTAAAATAAAATGAATTAATTTTATAAGTCTCTCTTTTGTATCTATTTCTTTAAAAAGCTCATAGCCTTTTTCTGTAGGGAGTTTAAGAGAGCTTGCGATTATATCTATAATTCGGTTTGGATCTGAATTTGTATCGATTATTTTTATAAAATCTTTTGGGAAAAATGGATTAAGCTCACTAAGAGTTATTATGTGTTCTTTTAAAGTTTCAAGTAAAGGGTTTATTTCTT
>JAMORJ010000132.1 GCA_027063595.1 Nautiliaceae bacterium
AATATACTCTTTTTTTAATTTTTTATAATTTTCCAAATTTTGTAAATAATCTTGATAAAATACAACCTCATCAAATTCAACTTTTTTCTTAAAATTCTTATAAAAATTATACAAAGCTTCGATATCATTTCTCATTTTTCTACCTAAAGAATCTAAAAACTCAGGATCAATATCAAGAAGAAAATTAGTGGCAGTATCAATAAATCTCTTAACTTCAAGATAATTAATCTTGGGAAATACGAACTTATTTTGCATTAAAAACTTAAAATGAAATTCCCCAACTTCTTTTATATCTTTAAAATATCTCTCCAAAAACCCCTCAACCATCCTTTCTCCTTTATAAATGCGCAACTCTTTTTTTATCCTTTAAAACATATTTTTTTAAAAACTTACAATAATCGCTATAACAAACGTTTAACTTTTCTTCTATATTATGCGTATTTTCAAATTGAAGTCTTAAATAATCAAATCCATTGTATTTATAAAATAAAACTCCGCTATAAAAAAACTTTTTTTTATTTAAAAATGCTACAATCTCTTCAATTTCACGAGTATGAAGATTTATATCAGCATAAATCATATCATGTTTAACTTTAAGTCTTGAAAAAAAAAGATTAAATCTATTATAAAAGTTACGAACTTTCCCATCTATTATAATTCCTCCAACTTTTAACAAATCGTTTTGCCAAAGTTTAAGTCTTCTTTTTAAAGGTCTAATCGAAACTTTAGACAAAGAAATCCCACTTTTTTTATATCTATCTTCAATTATTTTTTCATACACTTTTGGAGTATAGATAGATCTCTTTTTTTTATCAAAAACCAAATATCCTACAATGGTTCCTGATCTTTTATCAAATTTAATGTCTTTTTGAGCTATCCAAGAAGCTACTTCCCCAAGTTGATAAGCTGTCTCTATCATCCCGTGTTTTAAATTAGCTCTTTGAGAAAAAGGATGAAACATAATCGCTTCTCCATAAATTGCTTTTAAATTAAGAGATTTAGCTTTTTTTATCAAATAATCAAACATTTTATTCATAATCCCCATTCCCTGAAATTTTGGATGAACTACTACGGCTCCAATTTCTCCATTATATTCATCGTTTTTAGTCAATAAAAACTCTCCAACAACTTTTCCTTCAATTTCGGCAACAACGGGATAATATTTATCACTTTCTACCATGTCATCCCAAGTTTTGGGATCGTAAAAACTTTTTTTATAATAAGTATCGAAATAATTTTCTCTAAAAATTTCCACTATGTCTTTACCATCTCCTTTTCTTATATCCCTAATTAAAATATTTTTTGGTTTTTGCTTATAAAAAAGAGGAGAGAATATATTACTCTTCATTATTTAGCCTTTCTAAAATTTTTAAAAACATTTTAGCTCCAATTATCAAAGAATCTTCGTCAATATTAAATTTTGGATGATGTTGAGGATAACAAGTCTTTTTATTTTCATTACAGCAACCAAGTCTAAAAAACGCTCCTTTAACTACTTTTAAATAATTAGCAAAATCTTCTCCTCCCATTACAGGAAGTTTTAAATCAACCGGTTTAACTTGCAAATCTTTTGAAGCCCTCACAACTACATCTACACTTTTTTTATCATTCACAAGCTCTGGATTGCCAAAAAAGTAATGAAATTTATATTTTGCCCCCATTGATTTACATATCCCACTAATTGCATCTTCCATCATTTTTCTTATTTTTTCTCTAACTTTATCATTTAAAGTTCTTACAGTTCCAGATAACTTTACATAATCACAAATTATGTTAGCCGCTTTTCCTCCCTCAATCATGCCAAAAGAAATAACCGCTGGATGAAGAGGATCGATTTTCCTACTTACGATATGATTTATGGAATTTACTACCATCGAAGCTGTTAAAATCGCATCGACTCCTTCATGAGGTCTTGCCCCATGAGCACTTTTGCCAAATATTTCTATCTCAAAACTATCGGCACTTGCCATCATTTCTCCATATTTATATCCAATTTCTCCAGTTTTAAGATACGGATACATATGAAGACCAAAAATCCTACTAACTCCTTCTAATGCACCATCTCTTATTAAATCTTCGCTACCTCCATCCATTACCTCTTCTTTATGTTGGAAAATTCCTCTAACGTTAAAAGGCAATTTTTTCTTATGTTTATTACAAGCAATCAAAAAACCGGTAAGTATCGCACTATGTCCATCATGGCCACAAGCATGCATTATTCCTTCTTTTTTTGATTTATATTCTATTTCATTCTCTTCTTTTATAGGCAAAGCATCCATATCAGCTCTAAAAGCTATTATAGGCAACTTTTTATCTACTGTAATATCAACGATCATCCCAGCATGTTGTTTAAAAGTTTTAATATTATTAATTCCTTCTTTTTTGAGGATACTTTTTATATAATCTCTTGTAGGATATTCTTCTCCCGATAAATCCGGATACATGTGAATATGGCGTCTAATTTGTATTATTTTTTCTTTTAATTTATCAATTTCAGCTATAATTTCTTTCATACAACCCTCCAAGGAATAAGCATGTTTTACGAAAAATTAAAATGGAACAAAAAATATTTAAATATCAATTACAAAAAACCAAGTCCCCTTTTAGATTTTATCCCAAATTCAAATGGCAAAGCACTTGATTTAGGAGGCGGTCTTGGTCAAAATTCAGAAATTTTATTATCCAAAGGTTATAACGTAACTCTAATAGATATTAGTGATATTGCAATTTCAAAAATTAAAAATCCTAAAATTTTTAAAATATGCCTCGATTTGGATAATTATACCATAGAGCCAAATAAATTTGATGTTATTTTAAAACTCAAATATTTTAATTTTAACTTACTTAAACAAATTCCTAAAGCATTAAAAGAAAACGGATATTTTGTATTCGAAACAATAGATAAATATCAAATAGACAAAGATTACTTTTTTGAACTTTTCAAAAATTTTGATATTATCCACTTTAATCAAAAACCATTTCAATTTGTAGGAGTAAAGCGTGGATGTAATTAGCCTATTTAAAAAACTTTTAACATTCAAATCCATTACTCCAAATGATGATGGAGCAATGGAATTTATAAAAAACTATTTAAAAGATTTTGAAGTAATAGAAACTCAAAAAGAAGGCGTTAAAAACCTTTTTATATACAAAAAATTTGGGAATGGAGATCACTTATGCTTTGGAGGCCACATTGATGTAGTACCTCCAGGAGATGGATGGAATAGTAATCCGTTTGAACCAATTGAAAAAGACGGGTTTATATACGCAAGAGGCGCTCAAGATATGAAAAGCGGTTTAGCAGCATTTCTTTGGGCAATAAAAAACGCAAAAAATTTCAAAGGAACTTTATCGGCTCTAATTACAAGCGACGAAGAAGGCGAAGCTATTTGGGGCACAAAATATATGCTTGAGGTATTAAAGCAAAAAAACTTACTTCCAGATTACGCAATAGTAGCCGAACCGACTTGCGAAAAAGTTTTTGGAGATAGCATAAAAATAGGTAGAAGAGGTTCAATTAACGGCGTACTTAAAAAAATAGGCCTTCAAGGACATGCGGCATATCCAGAAAAATCAATAAATCCAATTCATAAAGTAGCTGAGGTTTTGCATAAAATAGCAGGAGCCAATTTAGATAAAGGAGATGAATTTTTTGCCCCAAGCAAATTAGTAATTACCGATATTAGAGCTGGAATGGAAGTAACAAATGTAACTCCGGGCGAACTTAAAATGATGTTTAACGTTAGAAACAATACTCAAACCAATAAAGAAAAAATAAAAAATTTCATCCATCAATATTTTAAAGACATGAACTATACCCTTACCTTAACTCAAAGCGCCGAACCTTTTATTACTAATCCCAATACGAAAGTAGTAAAAAACCTTGATAAAGCTATAAAAGAAATAACAAACATTACCCCAAAACATTCAACTACAGGAGGAACAAGTGATGCAAGATTTTTCGCCAAATATGGAGTAAAAGTAGTAGAATTTGGAGTAAAAAACGATACAATCCACGCTCCAAACGAAAGAACCACAAAAGAAGAAGTAGAAAAACTATCCAAAATTTTCAAAAAAGTAATAGAGGAGTGGGAGTGAAAGTATATGAATTAAAAAAAGGAGATACTTTAATCTATAACGACGAAATTATTGAATTTGAAGAAATAAGAGGAGATAAAGCAGTATTTTATAACGAGCTTGGAATGGAAATAGAATTTCCGGATTATCTTGACATAGACGAAATTGGAGAATTACTTACAAACCATTCTTTTAAAGAATACGACAATACTCCTTCTCTTTTTTAATTTCTTAATTCCACCCGCACGATTTCTCCAACCTTCAAACCATTTCCTATTAGCTCTACTTTGTAACTTGTAATAAATTTAGAATCTGGAGTTTTCCATATTTTATAGATTTTAAAATTACTCTCTTTACCGTTAATATAAACTCTTAAATTTTTAATATTTTCCATTTTATCAATTGGTACGTAAATAGTAAGCTTTTCTTTACTAAGATCATCAACTATGGCAATTAATTTTCCAGGAGAAACATATTCTCCCTTCTTAACTTTAATGCTTTCTACATAACCTTCAATTTTTATATTTTTTTTATCTATCACATCTTTTAACTTATCCTTTTTGGCAATTAAATCGCTAAGCTTTGATTTTAAAGAAATAAGCTGATTTTTGGCATTAATGTAATCGTAAAATTTTAAATTTTTAGCTTCTTGAGATTTAGTTTTTAGACGCATATATTTTTCGTATATTGCTTTTTTTTTCTTTACCACTTCTTCTTGATTTTTTATCTCTTCTTTTGTTAATTTAATTTGAAAATTTAAATTTTTTAAATCAATCAAATCTTGTTTATCGTCTATTTTTACCAATACTCCTTTATAAAAAGTAGCTTCTTTATCCTTTTTTACTTCCAAAATTTTTCCAGCTACACTTGAAGTAACATTATAAGTATCAAAAGGCTTAACTTGCGCTTGATAAGCGCTCAAAAAAGAAAAAATTAATACAAAAATCACCCTTCTCATCAAACAGCCTCCGCTATTTTTTCGTAAATTTCGCTATTTCCTTCAATAAATGCCCTAACTATTGGGTTTTTCGAGTTTTTAAATCCTTCTACATCCGCATATTCTATTATTTCCCCATTATACAAAAACGCAATATAATCAGCACTTTTAAAAGTTTCTTTCAAATCATGAGAAATAACAACGCTTGTAATGTTATGATTACGCGTTAGATTTTTTATCATTCTCGTAATTTTATCACTAATAATTGGATCAAGACCACTCGTTGGTTCATCATATAATACATATTTTGGCTTTAATATTATAGCTCTTGCTGTTGCCGCTCTCTTTTTCATTCCACCACTAAGTTCATGAGGATAAAGATATGCTACCCTATTTGCTTCAAGCCCTACCATTTCAAGAGTTTCAAATACTCGCCTTTTTATCTCCTTTTCTTTTAATTTTGTATGCTCCCTTAAAGGAAAAGCCACATTTTCGTAAATGTTCATACTATCAAAAAGAGCTCCTTCTTGAAAAGTAAACCCAATTTTTTTTCTTATTTCATAAAGGGTTTTTATATCAGCATTATGAATAGGAACACCATCTACCCAAATTTCTCCACTCGTAGGTTTAAAAAGACCTACTATGTGTTTTATAATAGTAGACTTTCCCTGACCAGACATTCCTAAAATATAAGTAATTTTACCATCTACTATATCTAAATTTACATCTTTTAAAACGACTTTATTTCCGAATACTTTTTTAAGATGTCTAATTTTTATCATCTCTTTCCTTAAAAAAATTTTAAACATTTTACCAAAAATTATGTTAAAATATATAAAACTTAAAGTTTTCTTAAGGAGGGGAAATGAAAAATATCTATCCTTTAAGTTTTCTCATAAATCCAATAAGCAATAAACCAATTACTTTCAATCCAAAATACATAAATCAAATCAAAGCTTTAAACTTACTTGATTATTTTACTCCAACTCAATTTAACACTAATCCTTTATTTGCCAAAGTAGATACATTTAATTACAACATTGGAATTTTACAAACAGCAACAAACGCAATAAAAAAAATTTTAACTTACATCGATGCTTATAAAAATTTAAATACCCAAACAAAAGATCTTTTACAAACATTAGCTGATAAAATAAATTCCGTAATTCAAAATACTACATTTAACAATAATCCTGTATTTAATCAAACCATAACTTTAGGAGATAAAAAAATTAACCTAACAATACCTACATTTTCTCCAGATACAAATATAGAAAAATACGAAAAACTCTTATTGGAAAAACAAAAAAACATTTTTGAAATTCTACAACACATAAAAACTTTAACGCCATTTGATACAAATAACGTTAATCCGATTAATTTCGAAAATTTTCACGATTTATTAAACAGTGGCTTATTACAACAAGCTTACAATACAAATTTAATAAATTTAAAAAACATATCTCTCTTACTTTCAGACTAATCTTTATCAAAAATATACGCAAACATAGGAACGTATACAAGCGTTAAAATCGTACCTACCAATAACCCGCCAATTGCAACATCGGCAAGAGGCGAAAGTCTCTCAAGCCCAACGGCTTGCTCAAGAGCAATCGGTATCATTCCGGCAATAGTTCCAAACGCTGTCATAAATACAGGTCTAAATCTAACTTTTACGCTTTCAATAGCTGATTCAAACGGACTTTTTCCTTCTTTTTCAAATTCTTTATAAAAATCAATAAGCAATACTGCATTTTTAATAATAATACCAAAAAGAAGCAAAAGTCCTACCATGCTTGGCATACAAGATGGCTTATGAGCTATAAGCATAGCCCACGAAGCCCCTATCATAGAAAGAGGTAAAACAAAAATCATTATAAGTGCAAGTTTTAAAGATTGATAAACAACCATAAGTGTTAAAATTAAAACAATAACTCCTATTACAATAGCTTTTATAAGCCTTGAAAAAGAATCTTTCATCTCTTTTATATCACCTACATGATAATAATTCACTATCCCATGAGAATGAAGCAAATTATCCGCATCCGCAGTTATTTTGCTAATAGGTCTTGTAGCTCTATAACCCTGAACATCAATTGCATATTGTAAATTGTATCTATCAATTTTATTATAAGTAAAATGAGTAGTTATTTTAGCAAGTTCATCAAGAGGTATACTTCCTTTTTTCGTATCGATAGGCAATAATCTAAGAGCAGCAAGATTTTTTTCAAAGTCATTTTTAAATCTAATTCTTATAAAATCCGGTACCATTGAACTTAAAACAGTATTAATTGTTACAACTTGATCTTTTAACGCAATTTGCATAATAATGTCAAAAGGAGTAATTCCATAACTTAAAGCTTTATTTTCATCAATTTTAATTACTGCTTCTTGATACTCTTTATCCCAACTATTCATAATAGTAGTAAGTCCTCTAACATTATAAAGCACTTTTTTAGCTTCATCCGCAAGTTTAGGCAGATTTTGATAACTATCGCTTCTAAATTGCACATCAAGCGGTGCTTTAATAGTAGAAAGTGCAGTAGCTCCAAAATCAAATACCGCCATTTTTTTTATTCCCACTATTTTAGAAAGTTCTTCTCTTATTTCTTCTTCAAGTTGCCAAATTGTTTTATTTCTATGAAATCTATCAACAGCTATTATAGTCATATTGATGCTATTTCCACTACCTCCTCCACCAAGAGACAATACTCCTTTTTCTGTTCCAATTGAAATTGAACTTTTTTCAAGCCAAGGCTGATTATTTAACCACTCAAAAAAAGGTTTTAATCTTTTCACACTTTCATCTGCGTTAATATTTGAAGCAAACTCGACATGAGCTTTTATGATTCCTGTATCCATAGGAGGCATTACATCTCTTCCAATTGTTGGCATAATATTTTTTACGGAAAATAAAAGTACACCAACAGCACCGGCTATTAAAAGAATTCTTCTTAATACAACAGGTTTTTTATTCGTAAATTTCAAAATTCCTATATATCCAGGTATAAGTTTGGCAAAAGTATTTTGATAAAGCCTCTCAAAAAATTCTTCAATTTTAGTCTTTTTAGTTCCGTTCTTATACAAAAAACTTGCAAGTTTAGGAATAAAAGTAATGGATAAAAACCAAGAAATTAAAAGAGCTACAATTAAAGTTTCCATTAAAGGTCTAAAAATTTTTTGAGGAAATCCTCCCACAAACATTAAAGGAAAAACAATCGCAATAGTTGAAATCGTTCCAGCAAAAACCGGTTTTAAAACTTCTTTTGTTCCATTATAAATTGCATTCTCATCACCCTCTTTAAGATGTCTTTCAATGTTTTCTAAAACAACCACCGCATCATCCGTTAACATTCCAAGAGCAAGAATAATAGCGGTATAAATTACTATATTAAGCCCTTGCCCGGTAAGATATAAAAATGCTATAGTTCCAAAAAATACCATTGGAATTGAAATAGCAGCAGCTATAATGGCTCTAAAATTTCCAAGAAATATTAAAATTACAAAAAGAGTATAAATAATTGCATCTCTTAAAGCCTCAAGCATATTTATATTTGAAGTCTCAACCAATTTTCTTTGAGTATCAGAAACAGTTATATTGATATTAGGATATTCTTTTGCAACTTTTTTCATAATTTCTCTTGCAGTATTACTTGTTAAAAGCAAATCTCCTCCTGGCGCTCTTTGAACCGATATTGCAATGGCTTGTTTATTATTTCCAATGTAAGCGGTATTATTCGTTTTATAGCTCCAAGTAACTTTTGCCACATCTTTTAATTTAACGTTTGGAGCAACAAACATATTCTTTAGTTTCTCAACATTATCTTTTTGACCATAAAAACTTATAGTAAAAAACTTATCATCAGTTTTCATAAAACCTATTGGAGTATCCTTATTAATACTTTTTATTGCATTTATTATCTGCTTAAAAGAAAGATGAAATTTCTGTAAAATTAAAGGATCTATTTTTATCATTATCGCACTCTCATATCCGCCAAAAATTTCCACATTCCCAATATTAGGATTTTTCAAAAGTTCGGGTTTTATATAACTTTCAGCAATTTTTCTTATTTCAGGCAAAGTAATAAAATTATTTTTAGGACTTAAAGCAAAAACATCTACTGGTAAAGTAAAATCTCCTACAAGATAAATTGAAGGCACGACATTTTGTGGAAGTTTATCTCTAATTCTATTTAAAGCATTACTTACATCAACTGCCGCACCTTGTAAAGATTTTTTATAATCAAAAACAACATGAACTATTGAAAAATTAGGAACATTAGTAGAAGTAATTTCATAAATATGACTAAGAGTTGCCATCTCATTTTCTATTGGCTTAGAAACTGTTGCCGCAATTGTCGAAGCACTAGCTCCAGGAACGGAAGTAAATATTACAACTTCTGGTCTGTTTGCATCTGGGAAAAGATTTTTTGGCATTTTGATAAGTCCCAAAATTCCAAAAACAAACATTCCAATAATTATTGCAAAAAGAAAATGAGTTCTTTTATAAAAAAACTCAAACATTTTTTATCCTTTTATTCTTACAGGATAACCTGCTTTTATTCTAAGAAGCACATCAGGAGCCGCTTTTAAAATACTTCCATTTATAGGAGTATCTGTAACAATTCCTTCAACTCCACTTGTAATTACATTAATTTCTACAGGTTTAATCTTTTTAGAAGATTCAACCACAAAAACATAAGTTTTTCCATTAACTTTTAAAATACTGCTATAAGGAATAAGAGTTGCGTTTCCTTCAAAAGTAACAACTTTTACCTTAACTTTTTCTCCAGGTATTAAAGACTTATCATTTACATCTGCTCTATAAGTTTTAAGTCCGTTAAAAGTTGAATTTAAAGGTTTAAGATTAATTATTTTATTTTTGTATTTAATTTTTTTTATCGAATCACTTAAAGCTACAAAAAGATAATTTCCTTCTTTTGGAGTAATAATAAGAGCAGGTTTTCCTGGGAAAATATTATCTCCTATATTAAGCATTTTATTACTTATTTTTCCATCAATTGGAGATTTTATATTCGCATAAGATAGATCATTAAGAATTGTTTTCTTTACACTTTTTAAAGACTTTAATTTTGCCATATCCGCTTTAAGTTTTGCTTTTAATTGAGAAAGTTTATTTTCTTCTGATTGATATTGCTCTATTGAAGCCATTTTTACTTTTAAAAGTTCAGCCGTTCTTTTATGCGTTGCTATTAAATTAGACAAAGCTACTTTATCGGCGTCGATAACTTTTTTTATTGAGTCAATTTCGGCATTTATTTGAACAAGTTTTGCTTTTAAAGTAGTAGCATCGATTTTTAATACAACTTCACCCTTTTTAACTTTAGATCCAAGAGAAGCAATTTTTAAAATTCTTCCTGCAATTTTTGAAGTTACGACTACTTCTTTATCGTTTTTAACCAAAGCAATATAAGGTAAAGTCGTAATAACATATTTTGGTTTTATATTTATTTTTTCAACGACTAAAGGATAAATTTTAGCTGTAGGAAGATTTTTATCTTCTGCTTTTCTTTTTTTAATAAGTTTCATTCCTCCTATCACTAACACAGCCACAATAACAATACCAATTACTGCTCCAACTAACCTTTTCATTTGAAAACCCTTTCAAGATTATTTCCATAAATAAATGCAAGATTTGCAATCATTTTATTTTTCAAAGCAATTAAATATGCCAAATTTGCTTTTGCATAAGCTAAATCATCTTCGTATTTTAAATAATCATCTACGCTCATTCTGTTTAATCTAAACGCAACTTTTGCGCTTTTTAACAATTCTTTTTTAATCTCAACAGATTCTTTTGCCATTAAAATAGCTTTTTTTAAATTTTTTAAATTTCCTAAAAGTTCCTTTTCTTTTGCTTTCAAATCTTTAAGAGTCTTTTCCAATAAAAGAGTGTTTTTTATATAATTTATTTTTGCTTTTTTTAAAGATACATTATTTTGTTTATTAAAAATTTCCCAATCTACATATATTCCAATATTTGCAAAATTTAAAGCAAGTTTTTCTCCATTATCATAAGCTTTTCCAAAGGCTCTATATCCCTGAGCCATAAGAAAAATTTTCGGAATTTTTTTATCTTTTGCAGCTATTATTGAATATTTTGAAGCTTCAACTAATTTTCTAACTTGTTTTAAAGCTAAAAACTCTTTTTTTATCGGCATAAAAGCAATAAAATCTATTTTTTTATTAACATTTATTTGCGTAAGTTTATATATATTTGCCTTTGAAGTGTTTAATTTGTTATTTATGGCTTGAAGTTTTATATCAATACTTAAAATAGCGTCTTTTAATTTCTCTAAATTAAATTCGGGTATCCTTCCAACTTTTACTCCAACTTCAATAGCTTTTAAAGTTGTTTTTATTGATTCTTTCTTTTTTAAAAGAGCGTTTCTTAAATTTATTAAATAATTAAAATTACTAACTTCGCCTATTAAAATAGCTTGGCGCTGTAATAGATTTAACTTTGCTTTATATTTTGTAGACTCCAATAAACATTCCATCTTTTTTTTATTATCATAAATTTCTTTAACAAAAAGAGGCATTGAAAAGTTAAAACCAATTTTTTTTATATTTTTAGAAAACCAATATCCTCCTCCATTTGCACCTATTTTTTTACTTTCGGTAGGAGGCATGGGTCGCAAATTATAAGGGCTTGTATAATGAATAGCATTTGCAAAAAAACTTATTTTAGGAAACAAAGAATAATCTATGCTTTTTTTATTAATTTTCATTTCATTTGTTACAACTTCATCCAATTTTGTATCAGGTATTTTTTTTACCGATTGTAAAAGCGTAGAAATATCCATTGCATTAGCAATTATTCCCATAATAGCTAAAAAAACGAATCTTTTCATTGTTTAACCTTTAAATAAGTTAAAATCATCGTTTTTAAATCTTTTTTTAAATCAAAATTTTTTTCAAAGTCTTTCCCTAAAATTTTTAAAATATTTTGCCTTGCCTTAAAAGTATTTTTATACATCAAAATAGAAGAAACTATGGTAGTTTGAATAAAAAGGGGATTAATATCTGTATCTTCCAAAATTTTTGAAATTACTTTTAACAAAACTGAAACCGCTTTTTTTGTATCTTCGGTCAAATTTTCAAAACCACTGCTAAGTTCAAGTAAAAAAATTTTTGCAAAACCTTCGTCCTTACATTGAAAAAACTCAAAAAGCTTATCTATGTATTTTGAAATATTTTTTTCCAAATCTTCTTCAAATTCAAAATTAAAATTTTTAAACTTTTGTAAAAAAATCTCATTATAAAGAGCGTTTTTGCTATTAAAATAGTAATAAATCGCCGGTTTTGTA
The DNA here is from genome assembly GCA_027063595.1 of Nautiliaceae bacterium. Lineage (GTDB taxonomy): Bacteria > Campylobacterota > Campylobacteria > Campylobacterales > Nautiliaceae > Caminibacter. Next base: position 12,346 of record JAMORJ010000132.1, read on the forward strand.
ATGTTTAATTCTTTTGCAATTTCTTCAAGAGATGCGTTTTCATATCCTTTTGCAAAATGTTTTATTGCTACCCTTAAAATTTTTTCTTTTGTATTCAAAAGAACTCCTTACTTACTAGTAAGTAAATATTAACAAAAAAATTTTTACTTGTCAACTTCTTCCCAATGAAGCTCAATTCCTCTACTAGTAGTAACAAACCCTAAAATTCTAATTTTTCCTTCGTGCACCATCTTATGATGTTTTTTACATAATGGAATAAGATTATACTTATGATTAATTGGAATATGCCCAACAAACCCATTTTTAGCTTTGTCTTTTTCTATAATATGATGCACATCCTCTACAATTTCTCCGCAAATTGCACATCGAGTAAGAATTAAATTTTTATTGTATCTAGATTTTTTTTTCTTAATTAAAAGTTCCAATTCGCTATAATCTTTGCTTAGTTTTTTTCTAATTTCTTCTGCCATTTTCAAAAATTCTTTATCCATATAAATCGATTTTGCAAATTCAAGCCCATAAACGCTACTTCCACTTCCATCTTTTAGTTTCCTATCATAAATAAGCTTTTCTCCATCAAAATAAACTTCAAGATGTTTTGCCACTACATTGGGTAGATTTTTTATTTCATCAAGACTCATTAACTGATGTAAATGCGTAGCAAAAATAAAATTAATTTTTTTCTTTGCAAGTTTTATAATAGCACTTGCAACAATACTAAGAGCCGATAAAGTTTCAGTTCCATGAGCTATTTCGTCTCCAAGAACAAGAGAATTGGAATTAGCACGAGAAAAAATGTTTTTAAGCTCAAGCATTTCAACAGCAAAAGTAGAAAGTCCTTTTGATAAATTATCTTTTGCTTCTATTCGCGTAAAAATAGAATGATACGGCTTATATTCCATACGAGCTGGAACGAAAAAACCAGCTTGAGCTAAAAATACAGCAATTCCAACGCTTTTCATAAGAGAACTTTTACCAGAACTATTAATCCCATACAAAAGCATTCCATCATACTCGTTAAAATCTATATCATTTGGCACATAAATTCCATTTTCTTCATTAGCTTCTATCAAAGGATGACGAAGTTCGGTAAATTTTGGTTTAATATTCGAAATTTTAGGTTTAAAATAATTTCTCTCTTTTGCTACTTTTGCACTACTTACCGCTACATCTACTTTTGCAACTTCACTTGAAATTTCCTCTAAAATATCAAAATCTCTTTCTATTTTTTCAAGAATTTTTAAATAAATTTTTTCAGTTAAAGCTATAATCTTTGCTTCAAGTGCTAATATTTTTTCGCTAAGTTCGTCTATAATGCTACCACTTATTTTTACACTGTTTGTAAGATATTTAATATTAAAATCTTTAAAAAAAATAGTTTTGCCGTTTATTTCCATAAAAGTTTCCAAAAATTTATCTTTTAT
>JAMORJ010000133.1 GCA_027063595.1 Nautiliaceae bacterium
AAATTATCAAAAGGCAAAATATGTTCTAGATTTTACTGGCGCTAAAGGCGTAGCTATTGGAAGAGGAACAATTGGAAAACCTTGGATTTTCCTTGAAATGAAACAAAAAGGAAACATTACTTCAGAACAAAAAAAAGAAGTAATTTTAGAACATTTTAATCAAATGATAAACTGGTATGGAGAATATGGGGTAATTCTTTTTAGAAAACACGCTCATGCTTATTCAAAAGGAATAAAAAAAGCTAGCGAATTTAGAAGCAAAATAAACGAAACGAAAGAAATACAAACGGTAAAAAACCTTATTGAGGAGTATTTTAGTGTTTAATGGATTAATTAGAGAAATAGGACTTATAACAAACTTCTCAAACAATACTTTAAAAATAAAATCAAACTTAAAACCTCAAATTGGGGATTCTATTGCTGTAAATGGAGTGTGTTTAACAGTTACAAAAGTATTAAACGATGGATTTGAAGTCGAATTATCCCCAGAAACCCAAAAAATTATTCCCATTGAAAATTACCAACCTGGAAAAAAAGTTCATCTTGAAGAAGCTTTAAGATTTGGAGATAAAATAGATGGACATTTAATCCAAGGGCACGTAGATGCTATAGGAGAAATATTGGAAATAAAAAAAAATAAAAATTCATATGACGTAATAATTAAAACCGATCCCAGAATTATAAAATATATCGCTCCAAAAGGAAGTATTTCCATTGATGGAGTAAGTCTTACGATAAACGAAGTATGGAGCGATAGATTTAGATTAACAATCATCCCTCATACGTTTGAAAACACGCTTTTTAAAGAATATAAAGTCTTAAGAAAAGTAAATATCGAAACGGACATGTTTTCAAGATACATCTATCATATGCTTAAAAACTCACATAATGATATAAATGACAAAATCTTAGCGTGGTGGTAATTTAAGCAAATTTTAATATTTCATTAATTACAAAGTGATACACTATAAAAAACTTTTAAGGAGAAACAATGAAAAAGCTAATACTCTCAAGCATTATGGCGGCAAGCTTAATAGCTGCTAGCATAAATCTAAAAATAGATAATACGGATTTAAAAAGAATGCCGCCAACTCAAAATCAAGCCGTAATTTCATTTGCACCTATAGTAAAAAAAGTAATTCCAAGCGTAGTAAATATTTCAACGGAAAAAGTCATAGAAACAAGAGTCCCAGAAGCTTTTAAAAAATTTTTTAACGATCCATTTTTTAAAAGATTTTTTGGACCATTTGGAGATCTTCCAAATAAACCTCAAAAAAGAAAAGAATTTGCCCTTGGAAGTGGAGTAATTCTTACAAAAGATGGATATATAGTTACAAATTATCATGTAGTAAGCGGAGCTACCAAAATTATCGTAAAAACATACGATGGAAAAGAATATAAAGCAAAACTCATTGGAAGCGATCCAAAAACAGATTTAGCGGTTTTAAAAATAAACGCTAACAATCTTCACCCAATAACGATTGCAAATTCTGATAAAGTAGAAGTTGGAGATTTAGTTTTGGCAATCGGTAATCCTTTTGGATTAAAAGAAAGCGTTACAATGGGAATTGTCAGCGCAAAAAATAGAACTTCCATTGGATTAAACGATTATGAAAATTTTATTCAAACCGACGCGGCAATAAATCCAGGAAATAGTGGCGGAGCGCTAGTTGACATGAAAGGAAGATTAATTGGAATAAATTCTGCTATTATTTCAAGAAGCGGAGCAAATAACGGAATTGGATTTGCCATTCCAAGCAATATGATGAAATTTGTAGTAACTTCTCTTATAAACAAAGGAAAAGTTGTTAGAGGATATCTTGGAGTAGTTATTTCTCCTATAAATCCAAGCAAATCAAAACTTTATGGAATCGATTATGGAGTGCTTATAAATAAAGTCGAGCCAAATTCGGCAGCGGCAAAAGCAGGCCTTAAACCGGGAGATATAATAGTAGCGGTTGATGGAGAAAAAGTAAAAGACATTGGAGAACTTAGAAATAAAATAGCTTTTAAAGGTGCCGGTGCTAAAGTTAAACTTAGAATTTATAGAAACGGCAAATTCATTACTATAACGGCTACGCTTGGAGCATATAAACCAAAAATAGAAAAAATTGAAAATATCGAAACGCTTAAAGGAGTTACTTTAAAACAAACAAAAACGGGTATAATAGTAGAAAAAGTAAATCCAAATTCTTATCCAGCTACGATGGGATTACAAGAAGGAGATAAAATCTTAAGAGTTAAAACAATAAAAACTGGAAAATGGGTAAATGTTAAAAATATTGACGAATTAAAATCCCTTCTAAAAGGATTAAATAAAGGAGATGCATTAATTGAAGTAAAAAGAAAAGGAGAAATCGTAATTATTACTCTTTAATCTCTCCTTTTTTTAGTTTTTACATATATTGCGTCAAACACTTTTTATAAACAAAAAATAAAAAAAAGAGGGCTAAACCTCATCAAACCCTCCAAAATCATCAAACCCTCCACCAAAATCGTCATCTCCCATCTCTTCTTCCTCATAACTTTCAAAATAATCCGTATTCATTACATCATCTTTACTTAATTCTTCGATTTTATCATCCAGTTCTTCTAATTTTGAATCAATTTCTTCTAATTTTGAATCAATTTCATTTAAATCGTTTTCCAAAACTTCATTTATTTCTTCTTCGCTCAACCCAAGCTCTTTTCCCATTTCAATAGGACTAACAGAATGATTAAACAATAAATTATAAAGCCCCATTCCAGCCATAGCTCCAGCCATAGAACCTAAAAAACTACTTCCAAAACCTCCTAAAGCGCTTGAAGATGTTTGAGATTGAGGCGTTTGATTTGTTTTTAAATCAGCTGAACTAAACTTTTTCTCACTATCTCCTAATTTTTCTTCTATTTTTGCAACTCTTTTATCAAGCTCATCTACCTTTTGAACAAGTTTTTCAAGCACAAGTCCCATTTTTTTTAGAGTATTTTCAATTTGATTTATCTCCATTTCCTCTCCTTAAAGTTTTTTTTATTGTATCATTTTTTTCTACTACATAGAAAAAATCAGGTATCATTTTTTCATAAAATAATTTTAACTTAACTTCTTGATAAAGTTTTTTTTGAATTACCTCAGTTACTTTGCCAACCAATGCTCCTTTATAAAAAATTCCATCAAGCCCACTCGTTTTTACTATATCTCCAACCTTTATAGGCATATATTTTTTTATATACCTAACAACATTTTCCTTTCCGTAAAAAATACCGGGAATTTCTTTATCTCCAATCATTACGGTATAGGTAGTCTTGGGATTAGAATTAAGCAAAGCCAAAGAAAACTTTCCATAATTTTTTACTACGATTCCAGCTACAAAATTATTATAAACCAATCCTTTTGGAGTTTTTATCTCTTTTGGATAATTTACATAAATTTTCGAAAAATCCGGCAAAGCCGCATAAGAAATAGTTTTTACAAAATACAAATTAGAATCATCCAATAAATTAAATTTTTTAAAATCTTTACATCTCTCAAAAATAGCCTGTAATTTTAAAATTTCAAGCTTAAGTTTTTTATTCTCTAGCGTTAATCTATTAATTTCTTTTTGTTGATTAGAAAAAAAATTTATTTTTTCATAAATAGCTTTTTTAAACGCAAGAAAATCGTTTTTAACCAGATTAGAAAAATCTATTACATAATCTTTTAAAATTGGAATTTGAAAAAACAAAAATATCAAAAAAGAAAAAAAGAGAAGATAAAGCTTATTCATCTACGCTTGAGAGAAGCTCAATATTTTCAAGAGCCATTCCAGTTCCTCTTGCAACCGCCAAAAGAGGCTCTTCTGCAATGTATACAGGAAGAGATACAAGGTTGCTTAAATATTTATCAAGTCCTCTAAGAAGAGCTCCTCCACCGGTTAATACTATTCCATTTTCTACAATATCTCCCGCTAAATCGGCTGGAGTCTCTTCAAGAACATCTTTTAACGCTTCACCAATCTCTTTTACAGGTTCTTTAAGCGCTTCTCTTACATCTTCGCTTGTAACTGTAATCGTTTCAAGAAGACCAGAAATTCTATTTTTTCCTTTTACAAGCATCTTTAATTCTTTATCAAGTTTTATAGCGCTTCCGATTTCTATTTTTATTTCTTCAGCTGTTCTCTCGCCAATAATCAAATTATATTTTTTGTTAATGTAATCTACAATCGATTTATCGAATCTATCCCCAGCAACTCTTATTGATTTACTAACAACAAGTCCTCCAAGAGAAATTACACCAATTTCGGTAGTTCCTCCTCCAATATCAATTACCATACTACCTTGAGGATCTTTTACAGGAAGTCCCGCTCCAATAGCAGCAGCCATTGGTTCTTCTATTAAATACACTTCTCTTGCACCAGCACTCATAGCGGATTCTTTAACGGCTTTTCTTTCAACCTGAGTTAAACCATACGGAACACAAATTACGATTCTTGGTCGAATTAAAGAGCTTCTATTATGAACTTTTTTTATAAAATATCTAATCATCTCTTCCGTTACATCAAAATCCGCAATTACTCCATTTTTCATAGGACGAATAGCTATTATATCCTTTGGAGTTTTTCCAATCATCTCTTTTGCTTCTTTTCCAACCGCAAGAACTCTTTTTTTATTTCCTCCCTGTTTTATTGCAACAACGCTTGGTTCATTAATTACAATACCTTTTCCCTTTACGCTAACAAGAGTATTGGCAGTTCCAAGATCAATCGCTAAATCGTTACTAAAAATTCCTAAAATTTTACTTAGCATCTTCAACCTTTACTAAAATTGGTTCAGCTTTTTTTTCAATTACATCTCTTGTAATAATTACTTTATATCCTTTATATTCAGGCAAATTAAACATAATATCAACCATTGCTTCTTCTAAAATAGCTCTAAGTCCTCTTGCTCCTGTTTTTCTTTTTATAGCAAGCTCGGCTATAGCTTCAAGAGCGTCTTTTTCAAATTCAAGCTCGACTTCATCCATTCTAAATAATTCTTGATATTGCTTAATTAAAGCATTTTTTGGCTCAGTTAATACCCTTATTAAATCTTCTTTACTAAGCTCTCTTAAAGTAGCAATTACTGGAAGCCTTCCTATAAGTTCTGGAATAAGTCCATATTTTACCAAATCTTCAGGTTCTACCATCGCTAAAATATCATCTTTTGTTAATTTCTCTTTTGTTTTCCCCAAAAATCCAACGGTTGAACCTTCAAGTCTTCTTTGAATTATCTCTTCAAGCCCCTCAAAAGCACCACCGCAAATAAAAAGAATATTTGTAGTATCAATTTGAATAAACTCTTGGTGAGGATGTTTTCTTCCGCCTTGAGGAGGCACATTTACAATACTACCCTCAATAATTTTTAAAAGCGCTTGCTGAACACCTTCTCCGGAAACATCTCTTGTAATAGAAGGATTTTCGCTTTTTCTACTAATTTTATCTATTTCGTCTATAAAAACAATTCCTTTTTCGGCTTTTTTAATATCTCCATCTGCAGCTTGAATAAGCTTTAAAAGTACGTTTTCAACATCCTCTCCTACATACCCAGCTTCCGTTAAACTCGTAGCATCAGCTATTGCAAGAGGAACATCAAGAAGCTTTGCAAGAGTTTGAGCAATTAAAGTTTTACCACTTCCAGTTGGTCCAATCATTAAAATATTTGATTTTTGAATTTCAACATCACTTTCTTCCCCAAACAAAATTCTTTTATAATGATTATAAACAGCAACTGATACTATTTTTTTAGCCTTCTCCTGTCCTATTACATATTCATCAAGATGTTTTTTTATCTCTTTTGGAGTTAAAAGCTTTATTTCATGAGTTTTTTTAGTCTTTTTTACAGCTCCCATAATAATATCGTATGCATGAAGCACACAATTTTTACAAATAAAAGCTTTATTATCCGGCGAAGCCAATAACGGATTATCTTCGCTCTCGACACTTCCGCAAAAACTACACTTTTCTAACATATGGTATTCCCCTTTTTGAATTTAATACAAACTCAGCTAAATGTTTTACATATGGATTTTCACTTTTTAAAAGTTCTTTTGCAACGTCTCTTAAAGGCTTACCGCTTTCAAAAAGCTCTTTATAAGCTCTTTTTATTTCATCAATTATTGTCCTATCTTCCAAACGACGCCTAAGCCCTGTTAAATTAAGACCTCTAAGCTTTGCTCTATTTCCTTCCGCCAAACAATATGGAGGAATGTCTTGACTTACTGCACTTGCTCCAGCAATCATCGCATGTTCACCAATTTTTACAAACTGATGTATTGGAGTCATTCCTCCAATTACTACATAATCCTCCAAAACCACGTGTCCAGCAAGAGTAGCTGCATTTGCCAAAATACAATTATTTCCAATAATTACATCATGAGCTACATGAACATATCCCATTAACAAATTATTATCACCAATTTTAGTAACTCCTCCCCCATTCTCCGTTCCAGGATTAATTAGCGTAAATTCTCTTATTTTGTTGTTATTTCCAATTATTAACTTAGTTTTTTCCCCATGATACTTTAAATCCTGAGGTATGCTACCAATTACCGCATGCGAAAAAATATGATTATTATCTCCAATTTCAGTATAACCAGTAATTACGGCATAAGGTTCAATTATACAGTTATCTCCGATAACAACGTCCTTATCAATTATAACGCCTTCTCCTATTTGACAATTTTTACCAATTTTACCTTTAATTATTGGCTTCATCATTTATCCACAATCATTGCTTTAAGTTCAGCTTCGGCTACAAGCTCATCATCTACAAAAGCCTCACCTTTTAAATGCCAAATTTTTCCTCTATGCTTAATTGTAAAAACTCTATATTCCAGTCTATCTCCAGGTCTTACAGGCTTTCTAAATTTAGCCTTGTCAATACTCATAAAATAAACTACTTTATCTTTTAAATTTTCCTTATCTTCAACCGTAAAAGGCAAAATAGCGCCAGTTTGAGCCATTCCCTCAATTATCAATACTCCGGGATATATTGGATGTCCGGGAAAATGTCCTTGAAATACAGCATTTGTAATGGAGATATTTAAATAACCTCTTACAAATTCTCCCTTTTTTACTTCCGTAATTCTATCTACAAGCAAAAAAGGATATCTATGAGGCAACATTTCCTGAATTTGATTAACATCAAACATTTACCGCCTTTTTATTGTAATTTTATCAAAATTTCCTTAGTATCTGGATAAATTTTAGCGTTTATGAAAACATCGTATCTTTCGTCTTTAAATTCCTCTAAAATGATAATAGGAGAGAGGGAATATTTAGCAGCCGTAATAGCTTCTCTAATTTTTAATTCTTCACTAATATTTAAAGGCTTTTTATAAAGTTCAAAAAGATTATAATAATCTTTCTTTAATAGAGCGTTAACAAATGACAACTTTACAAAAATAATTTCGCTTCTATTTGAATAAGCAACATCTTTATTTACAAAATCAATTTTAACTCTTTGAGGTCTATCAAGATAAGAATAAAAAAGGGTATAAGAGTTAATTACCTTTTTTTTAATCTCTACTTTAGCGTTTAAAAGCCTATAATTTAAAAATTTTTCTTTTACTATCTTATATTTAATTCCTTTTTCTTCAAGATTTGTCCTATTTTCATAAAATTTAAGCTTTTCTTCAATTGAAGAAGGCAAAATTTGAAAAGGATAAGGAGAAATAAGCTCATCAATAATTTCTTGATTTTTTTTCTGTTGCCATATTCCATATAAACATCCGCAATAATCCTGCCTATACATCTGATGTTTTCTTGCATATTTTTGTTGCTCTTGAGTTCCTCCCTTTTTACGATAATCCACATTTAAAAAATCAACGCCATATTTTCTTTTTATAACTTTGCCTATAGCATTAAGTTGTTCGTGAGATTTCATAGGAGACATTAAAAGAGAGGTAGTAATTTTACTATCTCCTATTTTTTTTGCAAACTTTGCCGTCGCTTCTAAAGAAAAATCAAAACAAACACTACACCTACTTCCCTTTTCAGGCTCATTCTCAAGTCCTTTTACAGCCTTTAACCATTCATAATAATTATATTCGCCTTCTATATATTCAACTCCAAGCTTTTTACAAATTCTCTTCGTATCTAAACTTCTAAGTTTAAATTCCGAATACGGATGAATATTAGGATCGTAAAAATAACCAATTATTCTTTCATTTGGATAATCTTCTTTAATTCTTTTTAAAAAATACCCAGCATCAACGCTACAACAAAGATGAACAACCAAAAAAAATCCTTAACTTACATGAGGACAAGCAAGTTCTACATAAATCATAAACGTATCTCCTTCTTCGTTTACGAAAAATCTGTGTTTTTTACAATAGTTTGCATTCATATAATTTACAAGCTTCAAAGCTTCAAATTCAGCCTCTTTTTTATCTTCAAATACTTTTGGAAGTTCTATTGAATCTTTCTTAAAACATCCGCATCTTTTTTCTATGTCTATTTTATACACTTTTTAGCCCTTTAAGATAATTTTTATCTGAAATATACCAAAAATTTTTACAAATTCAAATTTTTTTGATATATTAAGCCAAAAAAGGAATAAAATGAAAAACGAAATGATGGCACTTGTAGGAGGTTGTGTAAGTGAGGGCACAAAAATATTAGTGCCTAAAAACTTAGAAGAAGAATTTAAAAAAATTACAATTACTTCTTTTGATATTCACACAACAGATAATTCCCAAGATTATGATTTAATAATAGAAGATACTCCAAGCGATATAATCGAAATTTACGAAAAACTAAACGATCAAGGAATTTATATAACTACTCCAAAAAGTTTATTAGATAAAGAACTTTTTAAAGACCTCTCAAAACTGTATTGGATAGTAATGCCTTATTATTATTTAGACGAAAACTTAAACGCAAAACCTCTTGTATTTTGTAGTAAAAAATTTCATCCAACAGCCGATATAATACGCCATAGAAGCGACTTTGTTGAAAATACAAAATATTATACTACTGATATACACCTTTCATCTTTTACGCTTCCAAAATATATTTTTGAAGAAATTAAAGACACAATTAGAATATAAAAATGGAATTTAAAAACGCAATAGTCTTAACAGGAGGAATAGGAACCGGAAAAAGCACAGTCGCTTCTTTACTTAAACTATACGGATATAAAGTAATAGACGGAGATAAAATAAGCAAAGAGGTATTTGAAGAAAAAAAAGAAAAAATAAAAGAAATTTTTAATACGACCGATAGAAGAAAAATTAGAAAAATTGTCTTTAACGATAAAGAAAAACTAAAAAAATTAGAAAAACTGATTTTGCCAGAAGTTAAAAAAAGAATAATAAACCTCTCAAAAAAATTGGAAAAAGACGATATTCCATATTTTGTGGATTTACCACTATATTTTGAAAAACAAAATTATCCAGAATTTAAAAAAGTCCTCTTAATATACGCTCCAAAGGAAATTCAAATACAAAGAGTCGTAAAAAGAGATAAAACGAGCGTAGATGAGGTAAAAGCGATATTAAACAATCAAATGGATATCGAAGAAAAAAAACTTTTAGCAGATTTCGTAATCGATAATTCAAAAGATTTAAAACATTTACAATCTCAAATTGAAAAATTTTTGGATATAATAAATAAAAAAGGAGGGGAGAATGAAAAAATCAATTTTACTTAAAACAATTCCTTTGGCAAACACAACTGAAGGAGTAATTACAATCTCTCATATCGAAGAACCTTATGGAGAAAACTCAAAACCAGTAGTAAGTATTGGTATTTCGCTTGATGGAGACGAAAATAATCCAACATGGAAAGCTCATATTCCATATGAAAATATAGATGACGTAATTGAAGCTTTAAAAGAAGCAAAAGAAAAATACAAAAATTAAATCTTTTTTATTTTAGCAAAGAAAAACCCGCTATATGCTCCCTTTGGGAGTATTCTAATAGCATGTTTTACATCATCTAAAAATTCTTTACCTTCCCATGAAGTTATACCTTCTTGAATATTATCAATTGACAAATTAACAGGCACTATTTTTGCATTTTCATAACGCCTTAATAAAAAATCAATATTTTCTTCATTTTCTTCAGGAGAGAAAGTGCAAGTTGCATATATCATTTCACCTCCCGGTTTTAAACACTCAAACGCAGAAATTAACAATTCTTTTTGAAGCTTAGAAAACCTCTTAACTCTTTTTAAATTCCACCAAGTAATTCCTTTTTCAAGCTCAATATGAGCTTCCGAACTACAAGGAGCATCCAAAAAAACTTTATCAAACATTTCTCCAGTAGCTTTATATACAAACCTACCATCTTTATTATAAGTTTGTATATTTTTTGCTCCATGTTCTTTAAAATTTCTTTTCATTCTAAAAAATCTCTTTTTATCAGGCTCAACTGCACTCACTTTTTTAGCCTTTTCGCTAAAAATCAAACTTTTTCCCCCAGGAGCTGCCGCTAAATCCAAAACCCAATCATCTTCGTTAACATCTAAAGAATTAGCCGCTATTATCGAAGAAAGATTTTGAATATATATTTTATTTTGAGTATAAGGAAGCGATTTTATAATTTTTTTTCTATCTTCAATTGGCAAAGTATAAACGTATTTATTCCATTCTACAGGCTTTGGATTATATCCTTCTTTTTTTAATTCATCAATTACCTCTAAATCCGCTTTATGACGATTAACTCTAAAAGAAAATTCATTTTTTTCCTTAAGCCCGTCAATAATTTTAGGATTTATCTTTTTTATTCTTTCAAAAAAAATTTCCTCCATTTTAAACCTTTGGAACTTTTAGTATTTTTGGGTTTATTGGAGAGAGTATTCTATTTTTATTTAAATCTTCATACCAAGTATGCATTTGATCGCTTACCAAAAAAAGCCAATCCATTAAATTTTGAAGCTTTTCGTTTTGAAGTCTTTTTTTTCTTGCTTTATCAAGAATTTCTTCTACAAAATGAGAAAATTTAGAAATCCTATCAATTCCTAAAAAAGCGCTTCCGCTTTTTAAAGTATGAAAAGTCCTAAAAAGCTCATTAATACTTCCTTCATAATCACTCTCTAAACTCTCAATAACAATATCAATCATATCTTCAATTCCATCCCACATCATTAAATACTCTTCAACTATTTCATTATCGAAATTTGAATAAAGATAATCCATTATGGGTTCTTTTAAATTATACGTTTTAAATCCTTTAAATCCATTTTCCAAACTTTAATTCCGCAAAATCTCTCACCCTCTGGACAAATTGGTTTTATTTTAAGTTTCTCCCTAATACTACAAGGAGGCAAAAACTTATCAGCCGCTTTAACATTAGCTTTTTTTAACTCTAAAACTTGATTATATACAATATCAAAAATCTCTTCTTGAGCGTTAAAACAAAGCCTCATTTGAGCTTTATGCGCAAATTCATTAAAATCATCATGCTCAATTATTTCTATGTTATGAGCATTTAAAAGAGCATAAGCGGCTTGGGAAAATCCCAAAAGTTCTTTTTCTTTTTCAAAAAAATCATAAGAATACTCAACCGCTTTTTTATAAAGATTTAAAATTTCTTTATTTTCTTGAACAATAGGAGGAATGTAAAAATCTCTTTTATAAATATCTTCTAACTTTGCTCTTATAGCTAAAGAGCGGCGATGACGCTGATTTTGAGCATCAGCCGACAAAGATAATTTAATATAGGAATTAAAACTTCCAAGTATTGAAGTATCAAGGTAAACATTACTGAGCCTTAAAACCCCAGCGTAATTTTCATTTAATTCAAAATCATAATCAACTATATCAAATACTTTTACTCTTTCATTTTTAATATTATGTTTTTTTTTCACCCCTTCAATATCGATTTTTGGAAAAACGACTTTTTCTTTCTTGGCAAACTCAATTAAAGGTTTTAAATTATTATCTATTTTTAACATCTCTTCTTCAAGTAATTTTATAAATTCTTCTGCTTCTTCTTTTGCTTCCGGAATTACTTTAACGGCATTTATGTATCTAAGAGCAGTAATTACATTGATAGTATGATAAAGATGAGCATTCATTCCTAATGGCAGTAAATATCTAGAAAATTCCTGAGATCTTTTTTTTGCTTCTTTTTTTTTAAACTTTGGCAAAATTTTTTCGATAATTGGCGTTAACTTTTCTATCAATTCTTCGTAATAAAAAAACATTTTTTCATAATATTCTTGCCAATTTTTTTCATTGGCACCTTTTGGATAAGTAAAATTCTCTTTTTTCATTTTTGCATATCTTTGAGATACTTGCTCGGAATTATAAAAAGGATGAGAGTGAAGAAGTCTCCAAATTAAAAGCCTACTAATTCCTTCGATTAAAATAGTAAAATGATAATGCATTAAAGTAGTATGATGTCCAGCTTTAAAAATGGAATTTAAAAGTTCATTTTTTTTATCCCAGTTAACCACATCTTCAGGTTTTACTATATTTTTTCCAAAATAACAACTTCTTGCACTAGCTACGGCAATATCTGTTGGTTTATAATTAGTATTTAAAATTTTTAATTTCATTATTTGCCTTTTTCAATCTCCTCACTATCAATTTCAATTACCGTATGAACATTACCTCTTGGATTAAAATCCATTACTATCTTCATCCACTTTGGCTTTAGTTTATTATATAAAGTATCAAAAATCTCATTTGCGCTATCTTCATGAGAAATATATCGATTCATAAACGAATTAATATAAAGCTTTAGCGCTTTAAGTTCTACCACCCATTCGTTAGGAATATACTCAAGATAGATTTTTGCAAAATCAGGATAACCTGATCTTGGACACTTACACATAAACTCAGGCAAAGTAATTTTAATTTTATAATTTTTTTTATTTTTATTTGGCCAAACTTCAAGATCTTTTTTGGGATCAAATTCAACTATTTCTTTTTCTCCATATTTCATTTTCATCTCCATTAAACATCAATATTTTCAACTTCTTTTGCGTTTGCTTGAATATATTCTTTTCTTGGACCTACATCGCTTCCCATGAAAAGCTCAAATTTTTTAGCAGCTTCCTCGGCATCTTCAAGAGTAACTTGAATTAAAGTTCTGTTTTCAGGATTCATTGTAGTCTCCCACAACTGATCAGGATTCATCTCTCCAAGACCTTTATAGCGTTGAATATGAGCTCCTTTTCTAGCCTTATTTATTACCTCATCAAGAAGCTCTAAATAATCTCCTTTTACTAAATCCTTATATTCTTTTAATTTTTCATAAACTCTTTTTGCTTCGATAAACAAAGGATGATTTAAAAGTTTTTCGTCAATAGTAATTTCTTCCAATCCTCTATTTGTTTGAATGTAATAATGATTTCCATGCTGAGATAATATATTAAATCCAAATTTTTCTAAATACTCTTTTAACTTTTCAACATTTCCATCTTCTATTAAAAACCTAATAACTTCTGGAACGTTAAATCTATTAGATAGTTTATTTAGCAAAATCTTATAATAAGCCGCATTTTTTAAAAGCTCTTTAAGCTCTGGCTTTCCAACGCCTTCAATTTCAATAAAATCTATCCCTTGCTCTATTAAAAATTCGTTTAATTCCTTATCGTCTTTTAAATATTTTTCGATTTTTCCCTTTTTATATCTATAAAGAGGTGGCTGAGCAATATAAAGATATCCTCTCTCAATCAATTCTCTTAAATGATTAAAGAAAAAGGTCATAATAAGGGTTTGAATATGACTTCCATCTA
>JAMORJ010000134.1 GCA_027063595.1 Nautiliaceae bacterium
TCTTCCTAGGATTTCTGCATCTATTACTTTATTAAATCCGCCTCTTACTAAAAGACATTCTTCTCCTGCTTGAAGATGTATTGATTTATCGACTAAATAACTTTCTATTTTTCTTGAATTGATATATTTGTAGAGCTGATGTCTAATTTCATCTTTTTTTTCTTTTATCTTTTGATTAATAATATCTATTTCTTCAAATCCTACCACTTCTCCTTTTTCGTTGTAATGTTTTAAAACGTTTTCAATATCTTCAGGAATTTTGATTTTATCGAACCAATCTTTAAAATCGTTCCAGTTTCTTGATTTTAAATATTTAAAATATCGAATGATTTTTATAAATTCAAAAATTTGCTCATGTGTTAAAACACCAAATTTTTTTAAATGCATAATTTCGGTATCTAAATTTTTTACATTTGGAGGAGACTTAAAGTCTTTGTTTGAAAGTTTTTTTAAATATTCGTAATTTTTGTTTAAATCTCCTTCTATAAAGTATTCTTTTTCTCTTGCGTATAAGTTGTTTAGCTTTTCTATATATTCAACTAAGTCAAGTTTTTTTATCATCGATTACCTTATAAAATTAATGTATTCATTCTTGTATTTTACGTAATTTTTTGCGTTTTCGTAGATTTTTGCAACTTCCTCATCGGTTAATTCTCTTACCACTTTAGCTGGACTTCCAAGTATTAAACTTCTTGGAGGAAATTTTTTACCACTTGTAACAAGAGCTCCAGCTCCAACTATACTTTCTTCTCCAATCTCAGCACCATCTAAAATGGTAGCGCTCATTCCAATTAAACAAGCGTTATTTATTTTACATCCGTGAAGCATTACTTTATGAGCAATTGTTACGTCATCTCCGATAATTGTTGGATAGCCATCTCCTATTTTTTTTTCTTTTTCAAAATGAGTTACGTGAATCATGCTTAAATCTTGAATTGAAGTTCTTTTTCCTATTTTTATGTAATGCACATCCCCTCTAATTACACATCCAAACCAAACGGAGCTATCTTCTCCTATTTCAACATCTCCTATAATATCAGCACTTGGCGCTATCCAAGCAGATTTGGCTATTTTTGGAAAAGTATCTTTATATTTTAAAATCATATTTTAACTCCTTTTATTGCTTTTTTGCGAATTATATAATTTTTTACATTTTTTTAAGCTCTTCAATTTTGTCTCTAAGCATTGCTGCTTTTTCAAATTCCAAAGCTTTTGCGGCTTCTTGCATTTCTTTTCTTAATTTTTTGATAATTGCTTGTTTTTCTTTTGGCGGGATTTTATTTTTGTTTTTAAGTTCTTTTGCGATTGCTTCATATCCTTCTTCTTTTAAAGATTTATCAAGCTTTCTAACTACGCTTTTTGGAGTGATTCCATGTTTTTTGTTATATTCTTTTTGTCTAATGCGTCTAGAAATTGTAGTTTTTATTGCTTTATACATTGATTTTGTAATTTTATCTTTAATTTTTTCTAAAATTTCCAAGTCGTCATCAAGAACTATAGGTTCGGTTATTTTATCGGCAAACATTAAAACTCTTCCATTTACATTTCTTGCTGCTCTTCCCATTGTTTGGATTAAACTTGTTTCGCTTCTTAAAAAACCTTCTTTATCTGCATCTAAAATAGCGACTAAACTAACTTCTGGCAAATCAAGACCTTCTCTTAATAGGTTGATTCCAATTAACATGTCAAATTCTCCACTTCTTAAACCTCTAATTAGTTCGTTTCTTTCTACTACGTCTATATCGCTATGCATATATTTAACTTTAAGTCCCATTTCAAGATAGTATTTTTGCAATTCTTCCGCCATTTTTTTAGTAAGAGTAGTGACTAAGACCTTTTCTTTTCTTTTTATTACTTCTTTTGCTTTATCGTATAAAGTGGCTACTTGATTTTGGCTTGGGAGTAATTCTACTATTGGATCGAGTAATCCCGTTGGGCGTATTATTTGTTCAGCTATACAAGTTGATACGCTAAGTTCATATTCTCCGGGAGTTGCGGATACGAAAAGATAGTGAGGCGCTTTGTTTATAAATTCGTCAAATTTATATGGTCTATTATCAAGAGCACTTGGCAATCTAAATCCATATTCTACTAAAACTTCTTTTCTTGCTCTATCTCCATTATACATTCCTCTAAATTGCGGTAAAGATACGTGAGATTCATCTACTATAACAAGATATGGTTTTCCTTTTACTTCAAAATAATCTAAAAGCGAATAAGGAGTCTCTCCTGGTTTTTTACCCGTTAAATGTCTTGCGTAATTTTCTATTCCTTTACAAGTTCCAGTAGTTTCTAACATT